>NZ_JADBTF010000129.1:0-5755 GCF_020246295.1 Microcystis sp. M090S1
ACTCAATTGTCTATCTTTTGGTATTAACCTATTTGTGCCTTAAGTCCTTTCCTGTATGAATTTCAGCTACTTTTGAGCGTAGTTGCTCTCATCGAATTTTATTTTAAGTTAATTATTTGCATAACAATTCCCGAAGAGCCGGATTTAGTATGACTAATGGATAGGCCTGCTACGAATAAGGAAAAATGATATTGGTATTGATATTTTGAGCTTATGCTGTCCCATCTGCTTTTTACTTGCGACTTGGTGTGAGATGATCTAGAAATGTGTATTTCATGACAAGGATAAAGAAAAGTAATGGCAGAAATTCAGTTTTCCAAGGGGTTAAAAGAACCTGTTGTTCCCGATATCCGCTTAAGTCGCACTAAAACGGGGGAGAAAGGATCGGCAAAATTTTATTTTGAGCAACCGACTATCCTAGGAGATCAACAAACCGAGGAAATCACGGGGATGTATCTCATTGATGAGGAAGGGGAAATCGTCACCAGGGAAGTAAAAGGCAAATTCATCAACGGTAAACCCACGGCGATCGAAGCTACGGTTATTTTCAATTCTCCCGCAGAGTGGGATCGTTTTATGCGTTTTATGGAACGTTACGGTAGCGAAAACGGTCTAGAATTTACTAAATCTTCCTGATTTGGCCCTTAGCTTTCGGCAATTTGTCAAAAAACCCGCATTCGGGATCGATGCGGGTAGAGGTAAGAAATCAGAAGAAAAACCTATTTAACTGCCAACAATTCCACATCGAAAAGTAAAGTCGCGTTGGGAGGAATTACCCCACCGGCACCCCGCGCACCATAACCCAATTCTGGGGGGATAATTAAGGTACGCTGCCCACCGACTTTCATCGATGCCACTCCTTCATCCCATCCTTTGATCACTTGACCAACTCCAATGGTAAAGGTAAAAGGTTGATTGCGATCCTTGGAACTATCGAATTTTTTGCCGTCTGTCAGGGTTCCCGTATAGTGAACAGTCACTTTTTGGCCTTTTTGGGGAGTTTCTCCGGTTCCTTCCACGATATCGATGTATTTTAGTCCCGAATCGGTGGTGACTGCTTGATCTAAATCCATGGAGATGATTTCCTTATTAATAGGTTGAGTGATAGCGGGTGGATCGATTTCTGCGGCGATCGCATTGGTTTTTTCCCCTCCACCAAAGAGGGAAGCAACGATTAAAAATAAGCCACAAACCGCAATAATAGCAAAACTGAGCAAGATTTCGCGCATTGATTTCATAGTTCCCTAACGCCAGAGTTTATTCTCTAAGTCTCTCACCTGCCGTTCTAATCTATCAATCCTTCCCCGCAGTTCATCCATTTCCGATTGTCGGGGAACCCCTAAATCCTGCAAGATATTGCGGATATAGCGTTCTAAGTTATTCTCGAAGCTCCCTTGTTCAGACTTCATCTGTGTCATCAGATCATCGACAAAGTTTTTAGCCTGATCGGAATTGATTTTACCGTCTTTTACTAATTCGTCGCTCACTTCTTTGATCTTTTCTGCCACCATGGAAGTAGTGCCAATACCCATCAGCAGCAATTGTTTAATCCAGTCGCTATTATCCATTGTTTTCACACCTTTCAAGGAGACGGGGACAAAAATATCCCTATTCCATTATGGACTTTTGCGGCGGTAACGGCAGAGCGATCGAGTAGATAACCCCCCAAAGTTATCCCCGTGGAACTCCCCCCATCTAGGTTTAAACCGTCCTTTGCCGACATTAACAGCAAAATTCGGGCTAATTCGCCTAAACTTGCCCCCCGTCCCCCGACACGATTATGGATAGCCACTAGCAAAATTTTTCCTTCTCGGCTGACTGCGATCGCACTGCGGGAAGCTTGTTGATTTTGGAATGCAGGACTAAATTTTTCGGCATTTCCATCCAAAACTATGCGCCCATTCTGCAATAATAGGGGGCCAGCACCTAAAATCTGGGGATAATCAGCAAAATCTCTCGGTAGGGTGACGCTATCGAGGTTGACTCTTTCACCAATATTTAAATTAATATCTGTCTTTCGGCAGATGACTAAATAGCCGTTTTCCGGTATGGCGATACTGTCCTGTGGGAAAAGATTATTTAATTTCTCCGTCACGCGATCGCCTTGAACGACTAACCCGGTTTCGCGCTCGGTGAGGGGATGATAATTACTCCCCCAATCGCGAGTATAACGACTGCAGCCGGCTGTCAGGAAAGCACTATTTAACTGGGTTAGGGGAAAACGTTGTCCGGTGGCAGTAATGAGAGTTTCCTCTAAACTAAGGCGATCGATCCTGATCTGACCACGATTATCCCATGCGATCGCTCCTCGGTTTAAAATTGGTCCGGATAACCATTTGCCATCCACACGAATTGCCCCCAAAGGTAACTGATTATTACGATTAAAAAAGCCGCCATTAATCATCGCTACCGCATTACTTTCGCTATTAATCGTGATCAGGGGATTAGTGCCGCGCACTGAGGTGGAATTAGCGGTGATTGGTTTAATAGTTATCTGAGGATTTCTGGGATCGATTTCTAACCAAGTCACGGGAAACCAATCTTTGTCTAACTGGATATATTTTTGATTCCAGATTAACCCTGGTTGCCAAACAATGCGCTTTTCATCCATAGCATCGGGACGAGAATCAATGATAATTCGGGGAGGATTATCCACACTGCTGATCTGTAATCCGTAGGCAGTGGGAAGGTTAATTTTTAAACGACTGATCACCCCATTATTTTCTAAGGAAGTGATCTGAGTGGGTAAGTTATTATTGGAGTTACCTAGATCATCTTCATCGTTATTTTGATTACTGTTGCTGATAGTTTGGGGTTGAAACTTAGAGATAAGGGATTGCTGGGCATTTCCTTCTAGGGTAATCACTGCTTGATTTTTTGCCTGACTAACTTGCCAAAAGGTCGGGCGATCGAGTTGAATAATAATCCTTTGTACTGCTCCATAATTTTCTAGCTGAATATCTTGCATCTGAGGAGCAGGAAAGTTAATAGTTAAACTATCACCATTAATAGTGGTTGTTGCCCCCATTGTTAGTAAAATATCCGTAACGTCTAGCCAGCGATCGGAATTGATCAAATTAGCTGATAAAGTTTGTAAATTAAACCAGTTTATCGGTTGCTTTTTTGGATCATTTGTGCTAAGAAAATCCATGCCGAATAATTGTCTTGCTCCCGTGTCACTCATGGCGATTCTGGTACTATTTGCTGCTGTCCACTGTCGCCAAGGTACGGACAAAGAACGACCATTAAGAATAATTGTTCGTCCCTGTTGCTGGTTCGATAAATCCCTAGCAGCTAAAGTTATTGGTGATCTATGATCGGCTAAAGATATAGCTGGACTGCCAAGAATTATCAAGGAAGTTACCGTTAAACAGATAGATGATAAAGTCAGGTAATTTAACTGCATAATTATCTCCCTAAATTACCTTGGTTAAGATGATAAAGAGCAATGATTTTTTCCGTGACTTCTGTAATACTGAGATGATCGGTATTAACTTCGATCGCATCTGCAGCTTTTCGCAGGGGTGCTAGGGAGCGATTACTATCCAAATAATCCCTTTTTTCAATCTCTTGGGTTAATTCTGCGAGACTAATACCCCCATTTCCCTGCGCTTCTAAGTCTTTTAATCTCCTTCTGGCTCTTTCTTCGGGTGTCGCTGTCAAGAAAATCTTTAATTCCGCTTCTGGGAAAACATTAGTACCAATATCCCGACCTTCGACAACTATTCCCCCCGACATTCCCATCTGTCTTTGCAGGGTGACTAACTGCTGTCGCACCGCTTTTTGAGCGGCAATTCTGGACACTTGCGAGGTAATTGCGGGAGAGCGAATCTCTAAAGTCACATCTTGCCCGTTAATCTTCACTATAGTCACATTTTCGGGACTATCGGCGGGGATTATTGCTATCTTCGCTAAAGATAATAACTCGGCGATGGCCGCTTCTGCGGACAAATCCAGACCGGAATTCACCACTAACCATGTCACCGCGCGATACATCGCACCGGTATCGAGATAAGTTAACCCCAATTTTTCGGCTACTAAGCGCGTTACCGTCGATTTTCCCGCTCCAGCAGGCCCATCAATAGCGATAACTGGCCGACGTTGACGCAAGATTATATTATCAATTAAACGGGTTTGACCGATCGATCCGGCGATCGCTAACAGTCCCCCTGTCTCGATCTGCTCGATCGGTTGTAAACTCTGGGGATGGACTAAATCCAGATACTGACAGCGAAATTCTGGTACTCTGTCGAGATTTTTTTGGACAATAGCCAGTAGTTTTTCCCTTTGTCTTTCCCCTAAACGAAAACTTTCGAGAGCTAATTGCAAACTTTGGGCGATAATTGTCGCTTTTTCCCTTTCTGTGGCCGATAGATACTGATTGCGAGAACTAACTGCTAATCCCGATGTTTCTCGCACTGTAGCACAAGCGCGAATCTCGATCGCTAAATTTAAATCCCTGACTAATTGCCGGATAATCGCTAACTGTTGGGCATCCTTTTCGCCAAAATAGGCGATCGTCGGTGCAATTATATTAAATAACCTGGTGACAATTGTGGCTACTCCCTGAAAATGCCCCGGACGAAAAGCACCACATAACCCGCTAGTCAGAGAAATCGGGGGAACAACTGCGGTTATCTCCTCAGAATTACCAATTCCTAAAGTTTCCGCACTGGGAGCAAAAATAGCAGCAACTCCCAAGTATTCACACAATTGGCGATCGCTGTCAAGGCTGCGGGGATAGCGAGAAAAATCCTCTGTGGGGGCAAATTGTAGAGGATTAACAAAAATACTGACCACAGTTACCTCCGCTTCCGTCACTGCGCGTCGAATTAGACTAGCATGACCTTTATGGAGAGCGCCCATGGTTGGCACGAGGGCAATACTGCGATCATGGCGATAATCAGCCAAAAAAGTGCGTAAACCGGGGATTGTTGTGAATATTTGCACAGGGTTCACTCCTTTAATAGCCTATTCCACTACTATTCGCCATTCGTGCAGTTCATACTCCACACAGCCATTTTCAATCAGGGGATGCTGCCCGATGATCGATTCGGCTGCTTCCGGGGAATCGGCTTTAAATAATAACATCCCATCGCCTCTTTCTGTCCAATAACTCGTTTTTGTCTCCTGTCCTGACTTAAAAGAGGCGGTCGGCAGGGGGCAGGAGGGAAAAGTACCACTTTCATGCTTGGCGGTGCCAACTTTGGCATCGGGACTGTCTCGATTAAACGCTGCACATAGGCTTGTTTGACAAACTAGGGCATAATTTTTTTCAGGACAATGACCGGTGAGCAACCCCACAATTATATAGGGTTTGCGGCAAAAAGTTTGTTGGTGGGGTTAGGAGTCAGTAGCCGGTCGTCAGTAGCCGGTCGTCGGGAGTTTCAGGCTTTGTTGCCCTCTCTTTTTTGTACCAACTTATGTACTACAAGAAGGATAATGCCAGGTTTTTGATGGTCTCAATCCGATTTTCGCAGCATGAACATCGGATTTTAACAGGTCAAAAGCCTTATTTTAAAAGGGTTTTACCATTATTCAGCAAACCCTATATAGATTAATGGCAAAAAAGACTTGACAAAATCCCTCGATTTGACCTATACTTTTTATTATAATGGGAATCCGTGCCGAAATATATAAGTATCTAAGCACAATTAATTACACATCTAAGCCACTACTCCGTCAGACTTCTGCTGATGTGAGCAAACAGAGAACTGAAAACTCAAATCCGATCCCTAATAGCTGTATCCCGTCT
>NZ_JADBTF010000013.1:0-29037 GCF_020246295.1 Microcystis sp. M090S1
AACATCGGATTTTAACAGGTCAAAAGCCTTATTTTAAAAGGGTTTTACCATTATTCAGCAAACCCTAACTAAAGGAGTCAAGTCTTTGACTCCTTTTTTTGTTAATTATTAGCTCTCCTGCAAACGTGAGACTAATACCAAATCCGTTGAGTATAGGCTACATATCAGGAGAGGCAAGAGGCACATGAGTAGAAAACGGGTTTCTCCGAGAAACCCGTTTTCTGTGCGTTACTCAACGGATTTAGTATTAGTATAAAGTTCGATCGAGCTTTACTTTTAACCGAATACTGAAAAAACCGCTAGTTAGAGAAATAACTAACGGCTTTTTGCTGGGGGAAATTACCCGTAATGGAATTACATAGAGGAACCTAAACCAGCGTAAGCTCCGTAGAAGAAAAGACCAAGCACAGCGATAACGCCTAAACCGGCGATGGTGGCGACTAACCACAAAGGAATACGACCTTCTGCGAACATGAATAACACCTCCTAATTGCGATGACAATGAATCGGGACTAATTAGTTAAAGAAATAGCTGGAAAATAAAATTCCCAAGACAGCAACTAGGAGTAAACCTAGGTAAAGAGAAGTACGATTTAACTCGACGGCTTGCCGATTCGGATTAGGTGTTCTTTCCATAATTGTTCTCCTAGCGTTGAATAAACTGCATTGCCGCAATCGCACCGATAAAGAAGACAGTGGGAACCGCTAAGGTATGAACTGCCAACCAGCGAACGGTGAAAATGGGGTAAGAAATGGGTTGATTGGGATTACCACTAGCCATTGTTTTTATCCTTAATTAAAGTAAACTACTGATTAAACTGCTCGATTTGATTTTTGGCCTCAAAGCGATCATTAATGATCGGTAATTCTTGACGCTCTTGAGTGTAATACTCATCGGGACGGGGAGTGCCAAAAACATCGTAAGCTAAACCGGTACTCACGAATAACCAACCTGCGATAAACAGCATGGGGATGGTGATGCTATGGATAATCCAGTAACGAATACTGGTAACGATATCGCCAAAAGGACGTTCGCCGGTACTACCTGACATGGACGGTTCTCCTCGGAATGATAGGACTTGAAAAATTCAATCTCTATAATAGAGACTTTCTTGACCCTGAGACAAGTTTTAGGCCGGTTCGCTAGGGGGATTATATTTCAGTAAAACCCCATTTTGTCCCAAGACAAAACCCTTGTCGGAATTGATAAAAACAATTCGATAGAGATTGGAGGGGACACTTTCCACAGCGCGATCTTTTTGCCAAGATTGGCCGCTGTCATGACTGACCAAGAGATTGCCGCTACCACCAGCGACCCAAATTTCTTCGGGGCTGCGGTAGTTGAGGTCCAAAAGTCCCCAACTGGTGGAAAACTCTGGGAATACCTTATCTTCCCATGTATCGAGATCATTGGGGCTAGTAAATTGTAGTTGACCACCCCGGGCCAGGGCCCACAGTTCCCCTTTTTCACCATAACCGACTTTTTGTAAGCGGCGGGAAGAAAGACGATTGTGGGGTTGCCATTCTGTTGACCCCGGTTCCCAAGTGGAATAAAAGTTCCCGCGTGCGGAAACGGCCACGTATTTACCATCATGGGAACGAACAATTGTCCGGGCCACACCCACAGCACCTTCCACTAAAGCTTGCCAAGTTTTGCCCCCGTCTTTGGTGCGGTAGATAGCGCCTAAATCCGTGACCATTTCGGCGGTTTTGTCGTTAAGGGCGATAATTCCGTAGGGGGAACCGGGTAATTTTTCACTTAAGGGAATACGGGACCAGCTGCTGCCCCCGTCTTCGCTATGGAGAAGAATTGAGGGTTTACCGACAATCCAACCCTCTTGGTCGTGGAAACTGACGGCGCTAAAGCTAACTTTTTCGTCGCCAAGGTTGAGGACTTTTTGCTGCCAGCTGTCCCCCCCATCGGTGGTTTCAAAGAGGGTAGATTTGGTTCCCACTAACCAACCGTGCTGCAGGTCGTCGGTAAAGGCGATATCGGCAAAAGTGGAGTCAGTGTCGAGGGTGAGGATTTGCCAAGGACTACTGCTCAGGGATGGCACACTACTACAGCTAAAGCAGAAAAAGGCTACAGCTAGAACTATTACGAATTGTTTCAGTTTTCTCATCAATGGTTCAGAGGTATTGGTCAAGGAATCGGGACGGATTAGGGTTTGTACCCGATTGGTTACAGGCTCATAAGAGCCGTTAGATTAAAGATAATGAGTGCTTGAGTTAGTTTAAACCATACAAACTAATAAAGAAAACAAATCCTAGCGCTAAAGCCCCGAAAATCAAAATATTTTTTTGTGCAGGAGTGAGACGGTTGACTCCAAAACCATAGCTAAGATTTTCTTGGAATCCCGAAGGAGCATCTTTAGCTCCGATGTTGATAAATTGGGAACGACGCACACCACACACGGGACAGCGCCACGTTTCTGGCAATTCCTCGAAGAGGGTTCCGGCGGGAATGTTGGTTTTACCATCTCCCTTGCTGGGGTCGTAAACGTAGCCGCAGGAGCGACATTCGTGGTTGGCAGGGGCCTGGTCGGCTAGAGTTAGTTCTGGTGGGCGATCGCTCATGACTAAGATTAAAGGAATTTTCAACACTCTGTTACAAATTATCCTTGAAAATTGACCCCTCTCACGGCCAACCCCTGACAGAATACCAAGTTTTCAAGTCTTAAAAGGATTAGCGAGGCAGCATATCGGCTTTAAAAAAAGTAAGATTAATCTATTAGGGCTTAAATGTCTATTAAAACTTTCTTAAGTTGATATTTGGGCTATTTACCCTGATTTTGGTACTCAAATTTATTCCGAGAAATTGAGAAATTTCAGGCAGGGAAGAAATTAGGGGTCTGATAGCAAATCCTGTTTAAAAGGTAGAGGAGAGTGGGGAGTGCCGGAGCTGCGGAGCAGGGGGAAACAATCCATAACTGGGTTTTTAAAGTTGGATTGGGAGTTAATCATGCTATTAAAAGCGGATTTGGTATCATATTGAATAAATTTAATCACTTTTAGCGATCGCTTTTATATTTTGGCATAAATGGGCTGCTCCCTCCCTGTTCCCCAAAACGAAAACTTCGCACCTCACTATTAAGATAACTGCTATCAACCTTATATTATAGGTATATAATCAACCTTAACTATCCCTTAAAAAGAGAGTAAAAATTGTGTTCAACCAGCTTGATTGGAATCCTGCCTACTCAATTGAAACCTTAGAACCAAATACGGTATTTTTTCTATCTGAGCGAGAATCAATCTGTTTCCAAGAGCCGCTTTATTATCGTTTGGTAAGATTAATTGATGGTCAACGTAATCTTGATGAAATTATTGATATTCTTCAGTTAGAATTTTTACAAAATCAGGAAATCAATCCCAATAATGCTAATTTCTTCGCAGTTATTGTTAATTATAGCCTGGCAATTCAAAAAGCGATTTTTCAGTTATATAAACGAGGTTTTTTGTTAGAAAAACAAGAATTATTGCCGTCTAATTTAGCAATTTTATGCCATCATCTTCAGGTTTCTCAAGCCCAAGCTTTTGAACGATTACAATCTCTCAAGGTTACGGTTAAAACCCTAGGCTTAATTCCCCAGCAAGATTTGATCAATATTTTCAATTCCTTGCAAGTTCAAGTCGCAGATGAAGGGGATTTAACCATTATTTTAACCGATAATTATCTTCATCCTGATTTAGATAGTATTAATCAACAAGCTTTAGTCTCGCAAAAGCCTTGGTTATTAGTTAATCCCCTGGGAAACCTAGCCTGGATTGGTCCCTTATTTGATACCGATAAAACTGGTTGTTGGCATTGTTTGGCTCAACGGTTACGAGATAATCGTCCCGTGGAGGAATTTATCATTAGACAGAGAGAAAATAAGATTTCTTTAATTTCTCCTTTAGGATTTTCTTCGGCGACAATACAGACGGTTTTAAATCTGACGGCTATGGAGGTTTTTAAGTGGATTATTCAAGGTAAAAATCAACGTTTAGAAGGAATGCTAATGACTTATGATACTTTAAATTTACAATTTCAAGAGCATATTTTAGTTAAACGTCCGAACTGTCCTAGTTGTGGATATTCTCTAAATAAAACACCTTTACCTGTGGTTTTGGGACATCGGAAAAAGGCTTTTACCAGTGATGGGGGACATCGTTTTTGTTCTCCTGAAGAAACCTTAAGAACCTATCAACATCATATCGGTCCTATTACGGGAATTGTGCGAGAATTAAATAAGATACAAGGGAATGCTTTAGTTCATACTTATGTAGCTAAACATCATTTTCGTAGTGTCTTTGATGATTTAGACAGTTTACGGCAAAATATTGGAGGTAGAAGTGCGGGAAAAGGCCGTACAGATAGTCAAGCAAAAGCAAGTGGATTTTGTGAAGCTATTGAGCGCTATTCGGGGGTTTTTCAAGGAAATGAAATCAAAGAAGAAGCGAGTTATCAAGAGTTAGGAGATAAAGCTATTCATCCTAACAAATGTATGAATTTTAGTGAAAAACAATATCAACATCGAGAAGAATGGAATGGGAAGAATCAAGGATGGTTTCAAAAAGTCCCTGAACCTTTTGATGAAACTAGAATCATTGATTGGACTCCTGTATGGTCTTTAACTGCTCAAGATTTTAAGTATTTACCGACGGGATATTGTTATTATGGTTATTCTCAATCTGAACCCTTAGATTGTTGGGCTGATTCTAATGGCTGCGCCGCAGGAAATACGATAGAAGAAGCGATTTTACAAGGGTTTATGGAGTTAGTGGAACGGGATTGTGTGGCTTTATGGTGGTATAATCAATTAGTTAAACCTTCCGTTAATTTAGAGAGCTTTAATGAGCCATATTTTGAGCAATTAAAGCAATATTATGAGGGGTTAAATCGGGAGCTATGGGTGTTAGATATTACCAGTGATTTGAATATCCCTTGTTTTGCCGCTATTAGTCCGAGAAAGGAGCGGGAAGTGGAGGACATTTTGTTAGGGTATGGGGCGCATTTTGACCCGAAAATTGCTATTAGTCGAGCGTTAACGGAGGTTAATCAAATCTTACCGAATGTGTTATCGTTTAAGGACGATGGGACAACGATTTATAATCCTTCTGCGGATCCTTTGGCGGTTAAATGGTGGCAAACGGCAAGGTTAAGCAATCAATCTTATTTAGTTCCAGATAGTAAAATAATACCGAAAAAAAGTCATGATTATTTACAATTAGCCAGTGATGATTTATTAGAGGATGTTAAATTGTGTCAGCGAATTGTTGAGTCAAAGGGGATGGAAATGTTAGTATTAGATCAGACTCGTCCTGATATTGGTTTAAGGGTGGCTAAAGTCATTGTCCCCGGAATGCGTCATATGTGGAAGCGTTTAGGGACAGGAAGATTGTATGATGTTCCTGTTAGCATGGGATGGTTAAAAGAAGCTTTAACGGAAGATGAATTAAATCCTTTTCCCATGTGGATGTAACGCTTGTTCATGGTCAATTGTTGATGATTTTAAGTTACTTGGTGAAGATTTCGAGTTTAACTTTTATTCCCGTTTTATCTAAAAGACTGAGTAATTTATCAACAGTAAAACGGCTAATTTCTCCATTCATTAAATCACTAATTTTCGGTTGTGTTTCCTCGAAAAAAGTGGCGGCTTCTTGCTGTGTCCATCTTTTTTCTTGGATAAAAGACCGCAAGGTTAACATCAAATCGGCTCTAATTTTTAAGTTAGTTGCTTCTTCACTGTTAAATCCTAAATCTTCAAAGATGTTATCGCTACCAAAAGTGATCTCAATAGGGTTAGATTGTGTCATGGTTATCCCTCCTGTAATTGTTGTCTAAATTGAATCATTTGTTGATAACGTTTTTGTCCCAATTCAATTTCTTTTTTCGAGGTTTTCTGTGTTTTTTTACCGAAAGCATGAAGGACATAAATTGCTTCTTTAAACCTTGCCACATAAAAGATTCTGTAGGTTTCTCCTGTCCAAATTCTAATTTCTTCTGTTCCTTGACCAATAATGGGAATGGGTTTAAAATCATTGGGTTTCTCTCCTTGTTGAATAGCTCTCAGTTGAAAACCTGCTTTACGCTTTGCGTCTTCAGGAAAATCTCTAATATCTTCCCTTGACGTCCCAATCCAGTAAATGGGTTTATCTCCCATGTTGGGGTTAATGATTAAGGTTGATACCTAATTTAGTATAATATGATCATCAGTTTGTCAATTGTTCGTTAGTTGACAAGCAAGATGATGATCATTTTAGTTTAACTGAATCTAAGTAAAGTGTATCAGGGCAAATATCTCGTTCATGAGGCCATAAGCAAAGTTATTCTGGACTTAAACGTACCTGTAGGGGCAAACCCCCTGTGGTTGACCCCGTGTTGCCCCTGTAGCGCACTAAGCAATACAAGCGCGTAAATCATTAAGAGTAATCATCAACGTCATCGGTTCAAGAGGAGACACATCAAAACCTAAAGCCAAATAAAAATTCTTAGCTTCTTCTGAAATAGCATGAACAATAATTCCCCGAATACCAATGGTATCAGCCGCTTTAACAACCCGTAGCGCACCATCACGAAATAAACCGCATCCTAAACCTTGACCTTGGGAAGAAGTATCTACTGCCAATCGTGCCAAAATTACCACTGGAATTGGGTTAGGCATATTCCGCCGAAATTTACCATTAGCTGATTGTATACTAATCGCCCCGGAAGCAAGGGCGTAATACCCAACTACCCTATTGTCAACGCAGGTAACAAAAGTTCTAGTTGCACCACTGGCTTGATTAGCATAAGCTCGACGCTTCAACCAATCATCAAGAGAAGTAATTCCGCAGGAAAAATCAGTGATTGAGTGATAACTAGCCAGAGGTTCAGGTGGTGTCAAATTCATTCCTTCTCCCAAGGTGCGAGCGTCTGCATGGTTTTGCGTAAACGTTCATTAGGTTGAGGTGGTGCATCTAGAAGTGCGATAAATTCTGCATAAGCCTCTGGACTAGCCAAAAAAATAGTACGTTCGAGCAAAGTTTCCTCCGCAGCATTCCGCGCGGCTTCCAAAATAAAATCAGTTCTATTCTTACCTTGCACTTTGGCTGCCATATCGATCAAATTGCGTTCTTCTGGCTTAATTCGCAAATTTAGGGTATTACGCGGAGTCTTACTTTTTGTTTTACTACTCATAAGATGGGTGTGTAATTCCAAACTTAATTATTTTAACATAATGTAGTGACAACGACATTACACTATGTACGATACGATACCAGGATTTTTCAGAGAGATGAGCATCATTTGATGAAAGTCTAGGCTTCAAACCTTTCCATTATAACTGATAGGTAAAAGGTATGTCACCGCAGTAACACA
Organism: Microcystis sp. M090S1; assembly: GCF_020246295.1. NCBI lineage: Bacteria > Bacillati > Cyanobacteriota > Cyanophyceae > Chroococcales > Microcystaceae > Microcystis > Microcystis sp. M090S1. Next base: position 7,343 of record NZ_JADBTF010000013.1, read on the forward strand.
CCTTAAATACTGTTGGGTTTCGTTGTTTCAAACTAATCGAGAAGAAGGGGCGTGCTGCTGTGCAGTGCCGTAGGCATCGCACTATTATTGAGGAATTAATTTAATTAAACTTCTTAAAGTAGCATTAACGGATTCCGAATTAGGAAAATACTTTTTAACATCAGGATCAAGAATAATTACATCATTTTGCGCTGGAAAATGTTCAACCGTTTTTGTTCCATCTTCATGATGAATAGTAGCGCTATGACTTTCCCGATACTGTTGGTAATATTTTCCGCGAACAGGATTTTTAAGTTGACTTAAATCATATTCTTCTCGCAAGTCATCTTCTAATTCATCTTGGATTTTCTCGTTCATAATATCTCCTTTCTTTGGGTGTAACTAATCTTGCACTAATTAAACGAATTTTATGATCACGATCCGTATAAGAAACAAATAGAAATTTACTTTGATCTGATAAACCTATTATAAGATAGCGATTCTCTCCTGTAGAATGGTCAGGATCATCGAAATTTACAGCTAAGGGATCATCAAATACGGTGGATGCTTCTTCAAAAGAAATGTTATGTTTTCTTTGATTTATTTTTGCTTTCTGTTTATCCTATTCAAATGCTAGTTCCAAATCATTGCCACTTTGCCAACTGAAATATCCCGCATTGTAGCATATCCTGATGGCGGAATAACAATTTTTCCAGTGCGATCGCGTCTTGCCAAAGTTTGACCAATAGAGAGATATATAAGCGATCGCACTGATAGATAAAAGGTATGTCACCGCAGTAACACACCTTAAATAGTGTTGGGTTTTGTTGTTTCAACCTAATCTAGAAGAAGGGGCGATCGCACTTAAATAAAACTCCCTGTTGATGAATCATATTGAAGTTGCTTAATAGGATTATCTTGAAATGTAACTTCTGTAAATTTTTCAGGTAGCTTTGAAATAACAGTTCCAGAGCTTAGAGGAGTTTGTAACCAAACATAGACAATATTAGATGGAGCAAAAGTTATAGGATAAGTAGAGGGAACAACTGAGGCATTTAGTGGAGACTGTGGAATATTTTGACCATTAATAGATGCTTTTTGCTGTAACCCAAAAGTTAAGGCTGGATACTGAGTATTTGGCATATTGTTATTAACTTTATAAGCTCCAGAAGGAGGAGAGTTAGAATCAGTAAAGGGTCCGTCAAATAACCCATTGGATGTGAATGAATAATAACTAGCATCAATAGCAGGATAATCAGTCTGACTAATTTTTGAGATAACAGTTCCTTTGGTTAATTCAAACTGAGATGAGCAATAAATTGAATACTCTTCATTCCAGGTAATATTATTATATGGAAATGGCTCAAAAACTAGCCAAATCAAGGAGGCAGTAAAACTTGATATTGCCATAGATTCTCCAACATTAATCTCAAAATTAACGAGTTTTGCTAACGTAATTCTTAACGTTGCCGCTTTAATAATTTTTAGATCATCAGAATTAATTGAGAGCGTTAAAGAAAAATCGACCATTAGTTAAAGAAAAATCGACCATTAACTTTTCGCTTTTTAGAAATCGTAGATAACAGGATAGTGATCTGACACAATAAAATTGTCAAGTACCGTACCAATAACTCCTGGTCCCGGATTTTTAAAAGCATAGTCTAAGTTTGTTCCGCTACCAGGATGAGTAGGAACTGGATTATGAGGACAATAAGCTGTTCCAGGAGGAACAATTTTAGGAGAGCCACTTCCAGGCAGACCCCATTGGGTTGGGTCACAATTATAATCTCCAGCCGCAAACCAAGAGCCACCTGTAAGATTTATATTAGCAAGTAGTCCAGGTCCATCATTGCCATTACCTGAAAAGGCGTGAAGACTAAAAATGTCTGCGTTTCCTGCTGGACCATACAAAAGGCGCATCCCAATGGCTGGTCTACCCCCCAGTGGATTGGGAATATAGATTAAATTCAAAGGGGGCAATACAGAGGCAACAGCTACATTATTTCGATGTCCTGTAGCATCTGTTTCAATCCAGATAATATAGACATTAAAAGGTCGGCTAGAAGTGCCAAGATTCCACAAAAGATAAGCTCCGTTCAAACCGACTGGGGGCGCAAAACCGGGCAACCAACCTGGTGCTGCTGCTGGTACAGCCGATGGTGGAGGATTGCCAGACTCTTGTAAGCAAGCTACGTTAACTCCTGCTTGCAGAAAGAGTCGTTTAACATCTGCATTCCATTTACTTTCACCGCCTCCCGTTGCTCCTTGCATATTCCAAGTGACGACACGCATAATTACTCCTAATTTACAGTTCAAAATGATTGATAGTCTATGGTCTTAGCTTTTAGATTCGGCTTCTTGCTTTTTAACTTCTATTGAGAAGCTAGAATGTATGGTTCAAGAAACTGGGTAAATTGGGACAGTAAACCAAACCTAGAAGAGAAAGAGTAGAAGTATTTATAACTTCATAGGTTTGGCAATAATTTATTACACGGCTTTTATGCCTTTTCTGGCATTAGTAAACGCCTGCTTGTTTTAATATTTTGACATCGGGATCATCAAAACTAGCTAAAGCCGCAAAACTAGCTAAAGCCGTCACATTTCCCCCAGAGGATGGAATAAAGGTTCCTGTGGCTGGATTATATACGAGGGATTTTTCAGTGACAGAGCCTCCAAACGTCACGATTGTTGCATTTCCATTTACTTGTGTAATAACAGTTCCAGATGTATAGGAGGCTTGTAGCCAAACATAAACAGTCGTTAGGGGTGTAAAAGTAGCATTTAATGCTGCGGGAACGACTGCCGCATTAAGCGGTGATGGGTTAATCCCGCTGCCATTAATAGATGCTTTTTGTTGTAAGCCAAAAGTTAAGGCTGGATACTGAGTATTTGGCATATTGTTGACAACTTTATATGACCCACTCGGAGGCGCACCTGAACCTGTAAATGGTCCTTGAAATGTTGCAGTAGAGTCAAAAGAATAATAAGCGGCATCATTAGCAGGAAAATCTGTTTCACTTAACCGCGTAATCACTGCACCATTTTGTATGACTTGGTTGGGGGAGGCATAAATGCTATATTGCTCTTCCCATTCAACTTTATTTCCTTGAAAGGGATCGAAGACTAGCCAAGTTACATTAGGACTTGATCCACCCACAGGTTTTGCTATCGTGATTTTTAGTTGTGCGGCCTTGAGAATCTTTAAGCTATCAGAATCAATCGCAAGATCAAGTGTATAGTTAGGCATGGTTTTCTCCTTATTTTGGATTTGAGTTAATTTGATTTTTTAGAAACAATTTTAGACTTCTAAGTTGAATTAATGATCAATCAACTTCCGTCTTTTGTCTCTACACCGCTAAAACACTCTCAAAAATCCATTTCTGAATTTTTTAGATTAGCCATAATGCTATAAGCAAAATGTCTTGTCTTTTGAGTTAAAAGTGATTTCTTCAATCACCTTTGATACCAGAATAAGTTTTATTTTGAGTAATGGCAATCTCTAAAATTAATACTTTTCTAATAGGTTTTTTTGAGCAGAATATTAGATTTATATTAGATTTATATTAGATTTATATTAGATTCAAAGGGTCACTTTATGGTATGACTCCCTCATCCCTGAAAGTAGAACTAATGAATTAATATGGCATCTAAAATTCTCAAAACCCTTTTAAACTCTGACTTGTAGCGGTTTTAGGGGATGAAAAGAAGGCAGCAAAAAAGCGATCGCAATCCTTGAAAACAGACAGCGATCGCCTTCTTCCTTGAATAAAGAGATGCTATGATTAGATGATGAGTATTACTGTTTAAACAAGTATCATTCTCATGGCACAATCAATTTACGAAGGAACTTGGGAAGAAATTGCCGCCTATGCTTCTGAACTAAAAGGGCGAAGAGTTAGGCTAACTGTACTTGATTCTGTATCAGACGAAGAAAAGATACCCTCTAGTAACTCCCTCGCTGAAGTCCTTAAGGGAAAAGTGGGTATCATTGAAGGGGTTTCCCCAGACCTTTCTACCCACACAGGAGAAAAATTTGCCGATTTAATGCAGGAAAAACAGCTAAAAAGAGGGGACTTGTCTTGATTTTGTGTGATGCTTCTGCGCTTATTGCCTTACTAAGTCGAAGCGACAATAACCATCAACGCTGTGTTGCTGTTTTACCCTTTTTACAACCTCCTCTGATGACCACATGGCCATGCTTTGTCGAAGGGATGTATTTACTGGGAAGGGATGTGGGTTGGCTCGGACAAAAGGCTTTATGGAGTTATTTAGAAAATCAAGATTTATCATTATAGCGGTTCTCACACCTGTGTGGCACAGTTAAACCTTTGCTAATTAAGCTTTTCAACATCGATAATGTACCTCTTGCGAACAGGAAACGCTATATATTCTTTTGAATCATCAGACATTCAAAGAATGCGTTTCTTGATGGAACAATATCGAGATGTACCAATGGATTTAGCAGATGCTTCCTTAGTAGCGGCAGCAGAAGCTCTTAATCAAAGGCTGATTTTTACTTTAGATACAGATTTCTATATCTACCGATTTCAAGGCAAGCTATCTTTTGAAGTTATTCCTTAACCTAAAATTAATAAAGAGGTTTGTTGATTGGGTTATCTGGCTCATCCTGAGAATATCCATGGATTAAGATATTCGTATTGAGAAAAATCCTATCGGACATTAGCATCTTCTACACAAATATACTTACCTTCCCACTCAGAGGAATATTCAGGGGGAATGACAACTGTACCATGATGGAGAATCGTCTTAAATTCAATTGCTTCCATTCGTTAAGCTTTATAAAGTGTCATATCAAGTTTAACCCAATCAATTGATTGGTAGCGTTTTCAGAGAATGAAAAGAAAGCATAAAAAAGCGATCGCAATTCTTGAAAACAGACAGCGATCGCCTTCTTCCTTGAATAAAGAGATGCTATTATTGGATGATGAGTATAACCTTCCAATTAGTTCTGGCTTTACTTTCCCGTGGGCAAGTCAAAATATCAGCCCATGGCTACGATGAACTAGCAAATGACGGTATTCTGGTAAGGGATGTGATAACGGGTATTAGAGAAGCTGTCATTCTCGAAGATTACCCGGAATATCCTAAAGGGCGTTGTGTGCTAGTCTTACAGAAAGATAGTCAGGGTAAACCCGTTCATGTGGTTTGGGGTATAGCCAAGAATACCGAATCGCCTGCTGTTCTAGTCACTGCCTATAGACCTGATCCAGCACGTTGGTCAAGTGATTTTACAAGGAGAAAACTATGACAAAAAAGCCTCACATTAAACTCATCCACATTGGAGAGTACATGGCTGAAGTGGAAGTCGAACTGATTGAGACTCCCGAAGGATGGTCGCCCTATTTATCATTAGAAGACGCTCAAAAATTAGATGATGTCCGGGAAGCCCTTCGTCAAGGTGATCTACAAAAAGCTTCTAATTTAGCACATCTTTACAAAATTACCCCTCTTACCGTTTAACTAAACTTTGACAAGAAAAAATTAAAAAGCGATCGCAATCCTTGAAAACAGACAGCGATCGCCTAACTTTTAACTATCACAAGCAACATTATTGGAGGGCTGATAATTCTTCCCGAAGAATACGGCGTAAATCGGACTGAGTGAGCGATCGCTCAGAAGGAGATTGGATATATTGTTTTAAAGCCTCATTAATTAGGGTTTGATAACCCATTCCTGCGGTTTCAGCCTGTTCTCGAAAATAAGCTAGAATCTCATCATCTAGATAAATGGTAATGCGTGTTTTTCCCTGAGAGGAAATGAGCGCCCCTCGTTTTCCTTTAGAAAAATCATATTCCTTTCTCATAAGTTTTTCTCTCTTGTTTTGTAGCACGACGAGCAGAAATCAAGCGAATGACTTCACCCCGCAAAGTATCACACGGATCGCCTTACCTTCCCACTTAGAGGAATATTCAGGGGGAATGACAACTGTGCCATGATGAAGAATCATTTTAAATTCAATCGCTTCCATTCGTTAAGTTTAATAAAGTGTTGTATCAAGTTTAACCCAATCAATCCATGGAGTTTTAGGGGATGAAAAAAAAGCAGCAAAAAAGGGATCGCTTTTTCCCAATCAAATATAATTTAGGTAGAAAATTGCCGAAAAATCGCTATGCTCAACGGGTACAAAATTATTGATGCTGATTCCCATGTCATTGAACCCCCCGCAATGTGGGGACAATACCTAGAACCTAAATTTAGGGAATTTGCCCCTTCTGCTGACATGAAAATCAAAGGAGAACCGATTAGTCAAAAAATCTCCCCACAAGTCCAAGCAGAAGGGAATAAGCAGATGATGCAAGCTCATCCCCACGCTTATCTCAATCGCTATAACCCAGAGTCCCATGTTCAATCTATGACACAAATGGGCATAGATGTGGCTTTTATTTATCCTACCTATGGACTGTGGTTATTTGCCATTGATAGCCTACCTGCTGAAGTGATGGGGGCTTTTGTCCGTGCCTACAATACATGGTTATATGAAGAATATTGTAGCTATGACCCGGCTAGACTGAAAGGAGTGGCTGCAGTCAATCAACATGATCCCGAAGATATGGTCAAAGAGCTACACCGCATGGCAAACTTGGGCTGGAAGGCGGTTTTTTTGCGCCCTAACCCCGTTAAAGGCAGAATTTTGAGCGATCCAGCCTATGAACCCTTTTGGACGGCCTGCGAGGATTTGGACATGGCTGTAGGAATTCATGAAGGCACTCATAGCCGCTTACCCACCACGGGTGCAGAGCGGTTTAATAGTCGGTTTGCGCTTCATGCTTGTTCTCACCCGATGGAACAAATGATGGCACTGTTAGCCTTAATTGAAGGGGGGGTGTTAGAACGTCATCGGAGGCTGAGGGTGGCGTTTCTAGAGTCCGGGTGTGGTTGGCTTCCCTATTGGTTATGGAAGCTTGACGAAGAATACAAAAATTTACATTGGGAAGTCCAAGATCGGGTAAAATTATTACCATCGGAGTATTTCCGCCGTCAATGTTACATTGCAGGGGAACCCTCTGAACCTTGTTTGGCTCAGGTCATTGATTTTATCGGTTCTGATAACTTAATCTTCGGGTCTGATTATCCTCACATGGATCATCAGGCTGATGGGGTAAAAAAAGTTATAGGACTTGAAGACAACTTATCTCAGGAGATAGTTAAAAAAATCGTTTGGGAAAATCCTCAACGATTTTATGGTTTAGCATCTTAAAGAAATTTTTTTACGGAGTTTAGCCATCATTTAGCGTCTCTATTGTTTCAACAAATCTTCAAATCAAAGGAGTTTCTGCTCATGATTACATCTCAAAGTCTCAAGCAATTACACAGCTTCGTTGTTAGTACCGATACCAATAAAGCTTCCTGTGCCTCAGATTCAGATGGGGTAAAGACTACAAAGAACTATTATAATCGAATTGTAAAACAGTGCAAAAAATTGTCTCAACTCGTAGCTATTTCTTGGCTAGAACATGAAAATTCCAAACAAATACGGCGGATATTTCTCGACTTTAAGAACAATGATTTTCAACGCCAAAGTCCGACCTATATAGACATGGTAGATTTACTAACAGGAAAAAAAGGAGATTTGTTAGAATCTTGGTTTCCCGATAATAGTTTTGGAGCAATTTTTGATCAGGAAGAAATCGACTATTTTCTCATCCAGGTCAAATGGGATACCTTTGAAGGAAGTCTCCAAGAAATTCCTCAACCTTCTCTAGAACAAAAAGGGCCTTTCTTTATTATGACATTGCCCTATCCTCCCAAACCCAGTGACGAGAATGTTAATTTAGATGATGTCCCGCGTGCATGGTTAACAAGCAAGGTAGATGTGAACAACCCACAGGAAACAGCTAGCGATCCCTTTCCACCGGTTCCTTATCTTCCAACAACTTGTACCTAATTAAATACCCATCACAAGACCTAGCCTAGCCATAGAATAAGTGTTAAACTTTAAACATGGGCTTATCCTATGGCTTAATGGGTTAAAATATTATGGTGACTAACTATCGGATCCTTGAGAAAATATATGAAAGTAACAAAACGTTAGTTTATCGAGGAACTACACAGCCAGATAATCAACCTACTATTCTGAAAATTCTTAAAGAAAATTATCCAAGTGTTTCAGAGCTTACACGCTACAAACAGGAATATGAAATTACTTCCTCTTTAAAGGTAGATAATACCATTAAGTCCTATGATTTACAAAGACATGAGAATAGTTTAGTCATGTTTTTGGAAGATTTTGGTGGGCAATCTTTAGATTTATTATTATCTCAATGTCAATTAAGTCCAGAAGAATTTTTAATCATTGCCATTCAGATAATACAGGGATTAGCGGCGATTCATAACGCTAATATTATTCACAAAGATATTAATCCATCTAACATTGTTTATAATCGGCAAACTCAAAAACTTAAAATTATTGATTTTGGAATTGCTACTCATTTATCTCAAGAAATTCAAACCTTTTGTTCTCCCTATCAATTAGAAGGAACATTAGCTTATATTGCCCCAGAACAAACTGGAAGAATGAATAGAAAACTCGATTATCGTAGTGATTTTTATAGTCTGGGGGTAACTTTTTATGAACTTTTAACTAATAAACGTCCATTTGAAACAACTGATCCGATGGAGTTAGTTCATTGTCATATCGCACAACATCCCTTACCCCCTCATGAAATCACCTCAGATATTCCCGTAGCAATTTCTAATCTAGTTATCAAATTATTAGCGAAAACGCCAGAAGAAAGATATCAAAGTGCTTGGGGAATCAAAGCAGATTTAGAAACCTGCTTGAACCAGTTACAGTCTCAAGGACAAATATTGCCCTTTTCTCTCGGAAAACTGGATATTTTTGAAAAGTTTCAGATTCCCCAAAAACTTTATGGTCGAGAACAAGAAATTACTCAACTGTTGACAACATTTGAGCGAGTTATTCAGGGAACAAAAGAAATAATTATCATTTCTGGTTATTCAGGCATTGGCAAGACTGCTTTAGTCAATGAAATTCACAAACCGATTACAGAACAAAAAGGCCAGTTTATTCGGGGTAAATTTGAGCAATTACAGGGAGACATCCCTTATTCAGCTATTGCTAAAGCTTTTCATAACTTAATATCTACAATTTTAAGTGAGCCAGAAGTTATCCTACAAAACTGGAAAACAAAATTGTTAGAAGCCTTAGATGGTAATGGAAAAATTATTATTGATATAATCCCCGAAGTAGAAAAAATTATTGGGCAACAGCATCCCGTTGAAATACTTAGTAAAACTGAAAATCAAAATCGATTTCATAGAGTCTTTAAAAGATTTATGAATGTCTTTTTAACAAAAGAGCATCCATTAGTTATTTTTATTGATGATTTACAGTGGGCAGATTTACCTTCTTTGAATTTAATTGATCAATTAATTTCAGAGCCAGATATTCAATATTGTCTCTTAATAGGGGCTTATCGAGATAATGAAGTCAGTTCAACTCATCCACTAAGACGGACTTTAGAAAAAATTCAGCAAGCAAAAGTCACAATTAACCAAATTATCCTTAAACCCCTAAAAATAAATCATGTTAATCAATTAATTGCTGATACCCTGATTTGTTCAACAGAATTGACAAAACCCTTAGCTCAATTAGTTTTCAAAAAAACAAACGGAAATCCTTTTTTCCTAAGTCAACTTCTCTATTCTTTATACCAAGAAAAGTTATTAAGACTTAACATCGGTCAATCTTTTTTAAACTCAGAAGATAATCCCCAAGGTTATTGGCAATGGGATATTAAACAAATTGAAAGGGTCTCCCTCACCGATAATGTCATTGAATTGATGGTCAATAAAATCAAAAAAATAGATGATAAAACTCAACAGGTTATCAAATTAGCTGCTTGTATTGGCCATGAATTTAACTTAAAAATTCTGGCTCTGCTCAACCAGAAATCTCAAATTATCACGGCTAGAGAATTACAGTCTGCTCTTGATATGGGTTTGATTATTCCCCTAGACAATAACTATAAAGTTCCTTTGCTGTTAGATTTAGAAGAATTATCAAACAACCGTGCTGAAAATTCTTTATCTGTCTGTTATAAATTTTTACATGATCGAGTACAACAAGCTTCTTATTCTCTTATATCAGAGGAAGAAAAAAGAGAAGTTCATCTAGAGATTGGCCGTCTCCTCCTCAAAGATATTCAAGAAGATGATTTACACAATCACCTTTTTGATATTGTTAATCACTTTAATAAGGGAGCTACTTTAATCACTAAACAATCAGAAAAAAATGAGTTAGCTAAATTAAATCTTCAAGCAGCAAAAAAAGCAAAAGCTTCAACTGCTTATGGAGTTGCATTAATATTTTTAGAAGAAAGTTTAGCATTGTTAGGTAATAATAGCTGGACAAATCAATATCAGTTAACGTTAGAAATTCAGATAGAGTTGTTAGAAACTCTCTACCAGAATACACAGTGGGAGCGCATGAAAGAGCTATCTACAGATATTTTAGAAAAAGTGACTAACATTCTTGATAGAGTCAAAATTTATGAACTAGAAATCTTGTCCTATTACGCTCAATTTCGGCCAGATATAGCTATTAAGGTCGCACTTATTGCTTTAGAACAATTGGGAATCAATATTAACCAAAATCAAGAAGGTGTCACTGAGAGAAAAATCAAAAATAAAATTAAGCAACAAACCAAATCCTTGAAATTACTATTAAAAGATAAAAAAGTTGAAGACTTAGTTGACTTACCAAAAATGACCGATCCTTATAAGCTTGCCGCTATTTCAGTAATGCAAAAGGTTACAACTGCTTTAGCGACAACAAATTTTGCATTATTTGTTGAAATTGTATTAATTCAGCTTAATTTTTGCCTTAATTATAACAATCCTCCTCAGGCCGCCGCTACTTATAGTCTCTATGGAGTGCTTTTATGTGGAATTGTAGAAGACTTTGATTTTGGTTATCAGTTTGGACAACTATCTATGGCACTCTTAGAACAAGATAATATTAATAGGATAGAGCCTTTTATTATTCATGAGTATTATGGTTTTATCATGTATTGGAAAGAGCATATTAATCAAAAAATAATCTTAGAACAGTTACTGAATAGTTTACAAAAACTTATCAATGTGGGGCATAATGAATACGTTTCTTATCTGGCTTTAGATTATTGCTTAATCAAATTTTTCGGAGGATGTAATTTAGAAGAGTTAGATCAAGATTATTACAAATGTAGCCAATTAATTCAATCTCTTAACCTTGATTATTCTCGTAATTATACAGAAATATGCAGCAATATAGTTGTTAATTTAATTTGTATTGATCAACCTAAATATATTCTTTTAATTGGTAAATCCCAAGATCAAGAAGCACAGTATATAGAAGATTTTACCAAAAATAATCATCAATGGTTGTTGTTTATTCACTATTTTGGCAAAATGTTTATTAATTATTTTTTAAAAAATTGGTTCAATGCTTTAAATAATAGTCATTATGCAGATAAATATGTGATCGCAATTGTTGGACATATCTGGAAACCACACCATACTTTTTTCTTCTCCCTTTCTCATCTTGCCTATTATCCTAGTTGTAATAGAGAGCAACAAAAAGAATTATTAAAACAAATTAATAGAAATTTAAACCACCTGAAGAATTATGCTAGTCACTGTCCTGAAAACTTTCAACATAAACATGATTTAGTCGAAGCAGAAAAAGCGAGAGTCTTAGGTCAAAATTGGGAAGCTCAAGAATTTTATGAAAAAGCAATTCAAGGAGCAAAAAAATATGAATTTATTCATGAAGAGGCTTTAGCTTATGAACGTGCCTCTGAATTTTATTTTACTTTAGGTAGAGAAGAAATCGGTAAATTATATCTCAGAAATGCTTATCATTGTTACATTCGTTGGGGTGCAAAGGCCAAAGTTAAACAATTAGAAGAAGAATACCCTCAATATTTATTAGGCATCAGCAATCAAAACAAATCTAAAGGACTGAGTACCACCATTTCAACTACTGGTAATGATGGAGCAGTTCTTGATTTAACCACTATTCTTAAAGCCTCGCAAGCAATTTCTGGAGAAATTAAACTGGAAAATCTCCTAACAAATTTAATGAAAATTGTCATTGAAAATGCAGGAGCTCAGAAAGGTTGTCTGATTTTAGAACAGGAAGGAAATTGGGTCATTGAAGCTCAAGGAACAATTGCTCAAGAAACGGTTAATATCTTACAGCCAATTCCCATAGAATCTATCGACCATGACACTTCAATTCCCATTCTACCCACTAGCATTATTAATTATGTCGCTCGTACAAAAGAAACTATCGTTTTAAATGATGCCACTTCATCAGGTCAATTTACCAATGATTATTATATTGTGGCTAAAAAAACTAAATCCATTCTTTGTACTCCTTTACTCAATCAAGGTCAATTAAAAGGAATTGTTTATTTAGAAAATAATTTAACAACAGGCGCATTTACCTCAGAAAGGGTTGAACTATTAAATATTCTAGCAGCTCAAGCCGCTATCTCTATTGATAACTCCAGACTCTATCAAACCTTAGAACAAAGAGTAGAAGAACGGACAAAAGAACTCACAAACACTTTAGAGGTACTGAAAGCAACTCAAGCAGAACTTATCTTTGAAAATGACCTGCTTAAAAGTGCTGAACAACCTCCCAAATTTGTCTATCAAGTGGGGGGCAGTTTACCGATGGATGCACCGAATTATGTGGTTCGACAAGCTGATCGCAATCTTTATAAAGCTCTCAGACAAGGTCTATTTTGCTATGTTTTAAATGCACGTCAAATGGGAAAATCTAGCTTAATGGTGCGGATGATGAGCCAATTACAAAAGGAGGGAATTAGATGTGCAGTAATTGACTTAACTCGGCTAGGAACAGACAATATTACCCCCGAACAATGGTATAAAGGATTAGCCGTTGATCTGCTCCGCAGTTTTGGATTAATCAAACAATTGAAAACTTTTAAAGCTTGGTGGAATGAACAATTAGACCTGCCTCCTGTACAACGATTAGGACAATTTATGGAAGAGTTTCTTCTAGTTAATGACGATTTTAATCAGCGGCAATCTGGAAAATCGACTGTTATATTTATTGATGAAATTGATAGCATTTTAGGGTTAAAATTTGATGTCTCTGACTTTTTTGCTTTAATTCGTTCTTTTTATAACCAGAGAGCGATTCAACCTCAATTTCAAGAGCTAACTTTTGCCTTTTTTGGTGCTACCACACCTTCAGCTTTAATTACTGACCCCCAGAAAACACCTTTTAATATTGGTAACGCTATTGAATTAGCAAGTTTTAAAGAACACGAAGCTCAACCTTTATTATATGGGTTAACAGAAAAAGTCAGTAATCTTCAGACAATGCTCAAACAAGTCTTAAGCTGGACGGGAGGGCAACCTTTCTTAACTCAAAAACTCTGTCAACTGATGCGGGATAGTGAGCAACCAATCCCCTCTAATCAAGAAGAACAATGGTTAGCTCAGTTAGTAGCAGAAAAAATTATTCAAGATTGGGAGATGCAGGATCAACCCGAACATTTAAAAACTATTCAAGATCGCCTTCTTCAAAGTCCAAACCGAACCCAATTATTAACCTTGTATCGACAAATTCTGCATCAAGAAGCAATACAGATTGATAACAATCCCTATTTACCTGAGTTATTTTTATCTGGATTAGTGGTAAAACGCCATGGTAAAATAGACGTTCATAATCGGATTTATCAGACGATATTTAATACTGATTGGCTTGAGCGATCGCTATCTTAATATCATGGTTCAAACATTTATTTATACTGAACCAGTATATTGACTTATAAAGTATTTTTGATACAAATGACAACTGACAATTGCTTGATTTTCTCTGAGTTTAATTAAACCCATACTATTAAGTTTATAAGCAATAATTGGATCGACTATCATTGGTTGATTCCCTTGACAAATCTGTTGAAAAATATCGGCAAGTTCGGGTTGTTTTTGTAAAGTGACCCAGTGCAGCTGTAAATGAGAGGAATAAATTCCCGTTGATGTAATTGCTGATTTGATTAAATCTGGCATCGTGATTCGCTCTTGGCTAAGATGATAAATCGCTAAATGAATCAAGGCAGGATGTCCTCCCACTAAGTCGATCAACTGTTGAATTTCGTTGGTTGCTAATTCATTTAATTGATATTTTTTTGCCAATTCTGCCACTTGTTCTTGATCAAAACCCTGTAACTCTATGGGTAATCCCACATTAAAAGGAGACTGTTCTAATCGCAGAGAAACATAAGATTCTGTGGATTGAACAATAATTAAACGTAATTTCTGCCACAGGGGAGATCGCTTAGATTCTTCATAACAAGCTCTGATTAAAGGTAAAAAATCTTCTGCTACTTTCGGATGTTCAAAGACTCGATGCACTTCGTCTAAAGCCAATACCAGTGGCTGTTTTATCTCTCGTAAAATATACTCTTCAAAATAAATTGTCCAACTCATTTTAATTCCTATATCTTCATCCCAATAATCATCTAATTTGGCTTCTAAATTCAACTGCCGAGCGCAATTACGGCAGATCCAGCGTAAGAACTTGTTAAAATTTGCTATGATGTCTTGGTCTGCTTTTTGTAAATCTAAACTAACAATTTGATAACCGAATTGCTGTTGACAAGCCTCTAAAATTGTTAATAATAAAGACGTTTTTCCCCATTTTTTGGGAGCTTTAATGCGTACTAACGCCCCAGATTGTCCGATTTCCTCGATAATTTTTGCTTCAAGTTTTGTTCGTTTTAGATAATAATAAGAATTATAGGGAACAGGAGCATCTGGGTATTCTGGACGCTCATTTTGGAGATATTCATTACCGCAATACTGAAGCGATGTGGAGTTGGTAAAATGAGATTGTAGTCTAGATAAAAAATTTTTCTTATTGATCGGTTCTCCGATCAGTTGCGAGAGTCTATGATAGAGTTCTGGGGCAACTACATTGGCAAGATAGCTGCTACTATAACCGTTTTCTTGGGCAATTTCTTGATAGTTCTTTTTCTGCCAAAGTCCTCGCAATAATAATTGTTCTGTGTCATTGAGACAGCGATTCTCAAGCTTGAGCAGTTGCCGATTAAGAATCTCTTGGATTTCCTCGAATTTCATTATTTTTGTCTAAGGTAAGAAGATTTGATGGAATAGATTATTTGATTTTTCAGTTCCGTTGCAGCCAGAAAACCTGAATCTTGACATAACAGCACCGATTCAAAATAGAATTGGTATATTTGACAAACAAGCTGACGAGAACCAGTAACCGACAAAATTGTGCGATGGCAACCCTGAGAGGGATTCCATTCCCCTCTTGCTAGGAAATTATAGCATTTCTTGTCAAGGTCAATTACACGGGAGCAATTATCTCTTGATCATTTCTATCAAAACCCCTAAGTCTTCCGCGTCTAACCCCTCGATAATCCTATTAACAATTAGTTCGGAAAAATCCTCACAGGAGTTGACTAGACAGGGTTTTAGCAATCAGATGTACTGCATTTCAACTGCCTATTGAGAATTTTAGTACAGTGGCTGCTCCCAATCTTCGCGACAACGGTGAACAGTTACTGTTCATCCCTCAATACACTTGCTCCCAGAGCTTCTAGGGTTTCTTGCAGCATTTCAGCGCGAGAGAAATTACCCTGATTTTTCAATAATTGTAGGCCTTTTTGCCAAATCTCTATCGCCTCATTATAACTACCGAAAGCTATATAAGCAACCCCTAGATTTTGGTAAATAGTGGGATTATCCGGGTTTAACTTGAGAGCTTTTTTATAAGCTTTAATCGATTCTGGTAGCCGGTGCAGTTGTTTGAGAACCAGTCCTAAATTATAGTAACCATCGGCATAGCTAGGATCAATTTCTACGGTTTTCTCAAAGATAGATAAGGCCGTTTCGTATTTTTCTGCTTCGTATAATAACCCACCTAAATTATTATAAGCACCCAGTTTTAATTTATCTAAAATTGGCTGCTTAATCGCTTTAATAAAATTATCGGCTGATTGCTTAAATTCCTCTACTGAATAATAATAATTAGCGAGATGATAATACAACTCGTATAAAATATGCGGATTAGAGCCATGGCATTTTAAACCGTGTTTGAGCAGCTTAAAACCCTCTTTATCCCTGCCAATCTTCAGATATAACCCTCCCAATTTACTACACACATAGGGATCGTGGGGATGTTGCTGATAAAAACCCTCCATCGCTTTTCTTGCCCGTTCAAACTTATCTAAGCTGGCTATTTTATCCACGGTGTAACCGTAGTGAAAGATAGCAATTTCTGGCAGTTCAACTATTTTCCAATTAGGCTCTTTTTTTAATAAAATAGCCACATTATCATCAATAATTGAGTGATAGGGACGGGTAAAAGTGACCTGAGGATGTCGGCGAAATAGCCGCGAAATTAGAGAATAAGGTGATTGTATGGCTCCGATTTCATGGCGGATTAAATTAATCACTAAATTTTCCTCTTTTTCCATTGCCCGACGCATTTTCGGTACGATAGCGGCATTTAATTCCTCATCAGCATCAAGGACTAAAATCCAATCGCCAGTAACATATTTTAAAGCCTCATTTCTGGCATCGGAAAAATTACCCCGCCAATCGTAGCTAGGAACTATGGCACCGTAACTTTGAGCAATAGCAATCGTATCATCGGTCGAACCCGTATCCATAACGATCATCTCATCCACCACCCCTTTAACGCTATCCAAACAGCGCCGGAGATTTTCGGCTTCATTTTTGACAATCATGCAGAGACTAAGTTTAGGCATAACTTTACTCACTCTAGCGGTCAATCTTGAGGGATAGCGGCTAATCAATAACCCACTGATTAGCGCTCACCGATTATCGATCATCCTCTGAGTCTACCTTAAACCGTTCTACCGAAGAAAGCAGCTCCCGGGAGATACTCACCAATTTTTGCAGAGAACCCGCCACCCGTTGGGATTCTTGGGAAGTTTCCTGAGCAGTCAACTCCACCGACTGCATAACTTGGGCGACATTGAGGGAATTTTCCCGTTGTTTGACCGTATCGGCGGTAATCGATCGCACCAGCGTATCGATGCGATTAGAAACTTGGATAATATCTTCTAGGGACTTCTTCGCCTGTTCCGAGCGCTCGGTGACATCGATAACCTGTTGAATCCCTTCCTCCATCGCCGTCATTACCGAACCCGTTTCCGATTGGATATGTAAAACGATCTGTTCAATTTCCTTAAGCGATTTAGCAGCTCTATCGGCCAACTGACGCACCTCATCGGCCACAACCGCAAAACCGCGGCCCGCCTCTCCTGCTCGCGCCGCTTGAATCGAGGCATTAAGAGCCAATAAATTGGTCCGCGAGGCAATCTGAGAGACTACCGCGACAATTTTCGAGATTTCCTGGGAAGCTTCCGCCAAACGCTTGACTTTTCGCGCCGTTTCTGATACTGTCTCGCGGATTTGTAGAATTCCCGCCACGGTTCTTTCCACGGAATCGCCCCCCTTCAGGGCGGTAATCGAGGAAGTGCGAGCGACTTCTTCGGCTTCTCTGGCGTTTTCTGCCACCCGTTGAATTGAGTCGGTCATCATCTGTACCGAATTAAGGGTGACGGCCAATTCCTCCGCCATCCGCAGGGCATCGCTAGACTGATTGCGGGCGAAAGATTCACTATTGGTACTGCCTTGATTCACCTGTTTTGCCGCTTTTTTCACCTGTCGGACAATTTCGCGCAGGTTTTGGATAGTCAAATTAAAAGCATCGGCCACCGCCCCTAAAACATCGGCGCTTACCTCCGCTTCCACGGTCAGATCTCCCCGAGCCGCTCCTTCCACATCATCGAGAAGTCGAATCACTTGCCGTTGTAAGTCTTCCCGTTCCCGTTCCGTTTCGGCGGCGCGGCGTTGGGCTTCCGTGGTGGTAACTACCACCACCCGAGCCATCTGATTGAAACGATTGGCCAGTTGACCGAATTCATCTTCCGAGTAGATCGTCGCTTTAGCGTTAAAATTACCTTCCGAGAGATGCTCGAATTGGCTTTGCAGATCGTTGAGACTGCGCTTAATCTGACTAATTAGCAACTGTAAACCTAGCCAAGTCAGGGCCAGGGTTCCCAGTCCGGTTAATAACATCATGGTTAGTACCGGTTGACTGAAGGGGGAAAGACTGGCTGATGCGGGCGGTTTCGGGGCCGGTTTGGGGGCAACCTTTTCGGTTTTTGCCTGGCTATTCGGGGCTGGTTTGGCAGCCAAGAGCGTAGAAAGCCAAGAGGTGGTACTAACGGCAAAAATTATGATCACAGGGGTAATACCCGCTAAAGCCGCTAGGATTAGTTGTTTTTTGCCTAAAGAAGCGTTGACAAAAAAGCCTAATTTGCCCGGATTGACTTCCACCACTGGCTTGAGCAAGCGCTCGGAAGCATGGGTAAGATGACTATCTCTTTTGTCATTGGGGGTTTTTAGACGAGAAGGATTAAATCTAGGCTCTCCCACACCAGAACTGGCATTAAGGCGCGCACTGGGTTCGGGGAGAAAACCACCACTTAAAGCTTCCCCCCCCGAAGGGGTAAATAGCTCCCAGTCCCCCAGTCCTTGAACCGTATCCGTCAGAGCCAGTGGGGAAAAACCGTCTAAATCCTCATCATTGAGTTCTGGTTGCCCAAAATCTCCGGTTTCGTCTTCCTCGTCTCTTTTTTGAGTGACTCTGCCCTGATTAGGGCCAGTTTTTGCCCCTTGTGGGTGGGTCGATTCCAGGTCAATGGCAAAAGTGCTTTCTTCTAGGGTATCCCTATAGGATAACTCCTGATCTCTACCGGTGAGGGGATTTCCCCCCAGAGCAGAGGAAACCATAAAAGTGGCTTCTCCCGTTGACCCTAACTCACCGTCCCACCCTTCCTCCAGCGAGTCAATCTCCGCCGCTTCTAAAAAGGGGAAAGGGGCTTCCCCCTCCGCCGAATCGCTAGACCACTGGGAACCGTGAGAGCCAGGGCCCTGCCGGGTAAGGGAACTAAAGGCGGTTTCCTCCGATTCCTCAAAATCATCGTCATAGGAATGGACTTTACTTACCGTAGGCTCGCTGGGATCCTCCTCATTGAAAAGACTACTATTCAAATCCAGCCCTTTTTTTTGTCCATCGGGGTCAGCCCCTGGCGACTTCCAGGAGCGAGAATGGTTAAAACCTTGACCTAGATCGAAAGCTGCCTCGCTGTAGGCAATGCTTTCCGTAGCAGCGATCGTAAAATCTCCCTCCTCGGCTTCAAAACCAAATTGCCGAATCTGATCGAGACCACGCTGGGCATAATCGACTAGATCGGAGCTATTGGGAGAATTTTTAGCCAATTGCAGCACTTTTTCGTAACGTTCCTCCGCCAATCTGTATTGTTGTAGTCCTAGATGAATGTGACCCTGTAAAAGCATGACATTGGCATCCTCGGGATACTTGCTGATCATCTCTTTGACAATGACGGCGGCATCCTCAAGGTTGCCCTGGCAATAGGCGGTGTTAGCCTTTCTATAAAGTTTTGCGTATTCTGTCCCTGACGGCATTTGCCCCTCCCCTAGTAAAGTTAAATGAAGTAGTTAGTAGTTTCAAGAAAGAATTCCTATAAATCCTATTCTGCTATTTTTTTCAGGTTTTAAGCCGCCCAACGGGCAAAACGGAGTATGGCCAGATGATCGAGTAGTCTTAAGGTTTTTTTTGATTCTTGGCCCAGAATCCACTCTCCCTGCACATAGAGGGCGATCTGATCGGGAATACTGGCCGCACTACCTAGTTTATCTGGGTCGAGCCATTCCATATCTCCCAAACGTTCCACCGCTAAACCGAGGATCGTTTCCTCTTCTTTGATCGCAATTATGGGAATTTCGGCTCGATCGGTGTTTAAGCGGCTGCTATCCCCCAAAAATTGCCCGAGATCCGCCACCCAGATCACTTGACCCCGGAGATTGATCGTGCCGAGGAGCAAGGGTGAAGCATTGGGAATGGGGGTAATGCGATCGAGTGGTTGCTGTATTACCTCGCAAATTCCCACGGCACTAAGGGCAAACTCGTCCTGAGAGGGTAGATAAAATCGCAAGTACAGTTCACCGACGGGAGTTTGTAATTCCTGATTGTCGGGGGCGATATTTTGAGCGTTACGAGCAAAAAAATCGGCGTTGTTAAGCATGAGTTTAGTTCTCTTGCAACTAATAATTCGGGCGGCGTTTTTAGCTGTCTTGACCTATGCCATAGCTAGACTGTCCCCGGTGAGGGCGATTTTATCGGCGCAACAGTTGTTTAATGGTATAAATGAACTCAATCGGTTCAAAGGGCTTGACAATGTAGGCATCGGCTCCGATTTTCATGCCCCAATAGCGATCAAAGACTTCCCCTTTCAAGGAACAAATGACCACCGGGACATTTTTGGTTTTTGGATCCGACTTGAGACGACGACACACCTCATAACCATTCATGCGGGGCATGACGATATCGAGGACGACGAGATCCGGATTGGCTCTCTGAATATGTTCGAGGGCTTCCACCCCATCCGTGGCGATCGTGACCTTAATGCCGCTATTGCGGAGTAGATCACAGATCAGTTCCCGTTGCGTTTGGCTGTCTTCTACCAGCAATATTTCGCTCATAACTCCCTACCTAGCTAGGCTGCCAAGAACAACAATGGCAAAAGATGCCCGATAATAGTCCCCGTTGACCGGATGCTCCGAAATTTCTCTCATTTTTGCCTCCAACGCAATCTGAAATTTATCAGGGGTTTCCCTCTAAACAAGGACTTGATTCACCCTTTCGGGTTTCATCTCTATAGTTCCCAATTCCACCGTTAAAAACCACCAGCCAAGAGATTTTTGTTCGGGTTTGGGGGTTGGGTGTGAGGTTTTAGGGTGTTGGGTTTTAGGATTTTAGGATTTTAGGCTTTTAGTTGAAATTCCTCAGTAAAATACTGCGAATCTCGATCTCATTGCAGCTTCCTTCCATAATTTCTCGGAATCTCCCCCAATAGACCCTATTTCTTTTAGTCTAGGAGAAGCATTTATCTTACTTGTGAGGTACAAAGTCTCGGGTTTTGGGGAAGGCCGGAACTGGGGAAGGCTGGAGCAGTAGCTGGTCGTCTGGGGATGATGCCAAATGCCTTCATACTTCATCTTGATGAGAAACGCTCTCTTAGACCAAATCCGTTTTTAATAGTGTGATTAACTCTCAAGTTATCAATTGTTTCTCCCTGCTCCCCACTCCGCAGCTCCAGCGCTCCCTTCTCCCCACACCCCACACCCCACTCTCCTATACCTTTTAAACAGGATTTAGTATTACCTCCTCTTGTCACTAATAATAAATCTGATAAGCTAATTATGTAACATATTTTTCAGTAAGCTTTACTGAATTTAAACCAGCCCTAGAGATTTTTAGTACAAAAGTTCTAGCTCCCTGTCTTTGCTTGTAGCTCTCATGCCGTCTTAACCGATAATTTAGATGTGTAGTCAGCTTATTCACAGCAGCCAGAGGTAAAAAGGGTCAGAAAACACGAGCCGATTTATCTCAAATGTCGGGGTGAAGACCCTCGCTTTTAGCGACGGGATGAAACCCCGACCAATATAAAACAGCGAAGCACGACTAAAATCTTGACAATCTATGCTGTATAGTGGGACTTAGGCGTTTTCGGTCAGCAAAAAAGGCTCAAACCATTACGGGACAAAGGGTTAACCTCGATTTATGA
>NZ_JADBTF010000130.1:0-2873 GCF_020246295.1 Microcystis sp. M090S1
GTCAGTCTGTAGAGCGACCATAAGACCAGAACAGAGTAAATCTGTTAAGGCAGGTGCGGAACCCCGCAAGGGAAAGAAGCAGAAACCTAAATCGTGAGGTTTGGGAATCACCGTCCGTTTTACGGCGGTGAGGATGTCAACTGGGTACTCTGTAGTTGAGAGCTAAAAAAAGCCAGTAGTGTTCAGGAAAAACTGGGGGAGGGTTGAAAAGTGAAATCAAGAGGAAAGGGAATATCGTTAAAACTGCCGTCGTCCGAGTCAGGTTTCTCGATGTTAGAAGTAATAATTGCCATTTTAACTATTACCGCTTTCTTAACAGGAACCTTACAGTTAATGGCAGTGAATGCCTTATATAAAGTTCGAGCAGAAAGACAAGCTAAAGCCTACTTTTGGATTCAAGAAGACTTCGAGAATGTCAAAGCTTTAGCTTCGACGTTAGATGTCCAATCCACGCCTGCCAACCCTAATGTTAGTGCGGATGTGTGTACAAATATCAATCAGGGTTATGCCACAGCTTTAAGAAGACAACTAACGGCTACTCCCCTCCCCACCCCTATACCGACGGAACAATTAGTAGCGACCAGAACAATTGTCGCCAAAAACTATTCTCTCGTTCGGACTTTTAATATTGCTAACCAAGAGGATAATCCTCATCGTCTCCGTATAGAGTATGAAGTGAGATTAGCTGATGCTAAAACTGCTAACGATTACCCCAACCAAGAAAATGTTATTGCTAAAAGTTATGTCGAGGTGATTCCCGATGCGTCGTTTAAATGTCCATAAAAATCAGGGTTTTACCCTGTTAGAAATTTTGGTAGCTTTGGCAATTACGGGAATTCTTGCCGCCTTAACCCTACCTAATTTATTAGCTTGGTTGAATAGCAATAAAGTCCAAGAAGCCACCGATTCTATACAATCAGCCCTAAGGGATGCCCAAAGACAAGCTATCCGTCGAGGGAGAATTTGCACGATTAATTTTACTAACGGGATTGGCACTGGTCCCACGGTTTACTCGCAAATAACTGCCAGTGAGCCTGGTTGTTTAGTGGCGGCTAATGCTAATGGGGGTTCCTTAAATCTGCCGCAGGGAGTATTTATGGTGGTGAATAATTTTCCCACCCTGGGCATCAGTCCGGGGGTGCAGTTTTCCTTTCGGGGTCATGTGCCGGGGCTAACCTTTACTCCGCGGGCAAGCCAAGCGATAATCGTATTATATCCCGCCGCCAATGCCACCGCCGCGCCCTATCCCAACCAAGAAACGAAGTGTATAGTTATCGCTTCTCTGTTAGGAATGGTTAAACAAGGCACTTATAACGGCAATCCTCGAGATCCGCTCGATGCCGCTAAGTGTATAATCCGTCTCGATGGAACCCAACCCTAATCAGTACCCCACACCCCACACCCCACTCCTGTGCAGTTAATCACCCGCTGCAGGATCGCAGAATCCAACCCAGTAAGACTCCGATACCACCAAAGCGGACAATTTGCCAAAAAACTTCCCCCAGCAGTCCGCGACGGATTCCTTCCCAGAATAGGCGCTTTAATTCCCCTTCTTTGAGTAAATTGCTTTCTAAAATTACCTCTAATTCTTGAATCTGTTCGCGAATTTGTAACAATTCCTTTTCTAGTTCAGGTAGGGGATTTTCCCGCCATTGGGGTTCTATTTGGCTAAATTGTGCCTCTAGGTCTTTTTTTTGCTGTTCTGCTTCGTTGATCTGTCGATAACGGTCTCTTAGTGATGCGATCGCCGCTTCGACTTCTTCAATCGCTTGGGTAAATTCTGCCGATTCATCGTTAGGGTATGGGTTTTCTTCTAAGGACATGGACTCGATCCGATTTCCTGCGTCTAAACTATAGTTATAGACGATTTTACGGTTTTACGAAACCTTTTGATTATGATTCCATCCCCTGTCTCTTCCTCATCTCAGACTGTTGATGATCTATCTACCCTGGAATTGGCGCGGATTTTGGCGGAACGTTTGGCGATCGCACCGATTGACTGGCATCGTCTGAAAGCCAATCGTAATGCTCGGGCCGCCGAACAATTAGGGACGGCTTTGGTGTTTTTATTAGATAATCAGCCAGAAGAAGCACTTCCTCGGCTACAACAGGCTACAGGCTGGCTCGATCGCTCGATTTCTGCTCCTCCCTGTCCTTCTCACGGTCATGGTCCTTAGGTGAACCAGCGTTCCTGTTTAATTTGTTTACAAAGTTTCAGTTGGGTTCCTTGTGGATTCCAGCGAACTTGGTCGAAGATTTGATATAACATACACAGTCCTCGGCCATTTTCCGCTTCTTCGGGGGGAAAATTGGGACAATCGCAACTACAGCCATGATGGTGACAACCTGGTGTAAATCCACAACCTTCGTCGGTAATTACCCAAGAATACTCGTCTTTACTGCTGGAAAAGTGAACGACCACGGTTTTGCTGGGATCGAGATGATTGCCGTGTTTAGCGGCATTAACTAAAGCTTCTTGCAATCCTAATCTAATTTCTGGTTCTAATTCTTCGGGAATACTAGCGGTCAATAAATCTAAAATCGGACAAAGATACAAGGTGGAAGCGAAACTCATGGTGTTCCAGCTTCGTTTGCTTGTTGGCAGTGAAATAGCAATCACGCACTTTACCTCTAGCTTTTATTCAATGACTGTTCTCTTACAGAAAGATTAAGGTCTCTTAACCGTCGATCTAGTTGACATCCTCGCCGCCGTAAAACGGACGGCGATTCCCAAACCTCACGATTTAGGTTTCTGCTTCTTTCCCGAAGGATTTTTCGCACCTGCCTTAACAGATTTACTCTGTTCTGGTCTTATGGTCGCGACCCGGACTGACACCGCAAGCCCTGCGGCCAAAATATTTTTACTTGCGTTA
>NZ_JADBTF010000131.1:0-9760 GCF_020246295.1 Microcystis sp. M090S1
AGGGGGGATTAAGGGGGGATCCCCCCGCCTATCGGCACCCCCCTTATCAAGGGGGGCAGGGGGGATCGAACCTAAAATTCATTTTTAATTTAATTGTAACCAGCTACTTAAAATCAAAGGTTCGTTCCAATCAACTAAAACCCTTGTGTTTGGTGAGGTGGGAACCCTAACCGTAGTATGATTGAACAATGCGAAGACTCACAATGACTCGACCCGACGACTGGCACCTTCATCTCCGCGATGGTGCGGCAATGAAAGCGGTTCTACCCCATACGGTGCGTCAGTTTGCCCGTGCCATTATCATGCCGAATTTAAAGCCACCAGTGCGCTCAGTCGCTGATGCTGCCTCCTATCGCGAGCGCATTCTGGCAGCAGTTCCAGAGGGTCAACAGTTCGAGCCACTGATGACCCTATATCTCACCGATAATACCAGTCCCGAAGAAATCGTGGCGGCGAAAGCCTCCCAGTTTGTCAAAGCGGTGAAATACTACCCAGCCGGTGCGACAACTAATTCCGACTTGGGGGTGACGGACCTTCGTAGGTGCGATGGCGTTTTGGCAGCGATGGAGCAGCTGGATATGCCGCTACTACTGCACGGAGAAGTTACCGATGGTGATATTGATGTGTTCGATCGAGAGAAAGTGTTCATTGAGAAGCACTTAATCCCACTGATAACAAGATTTCCCAAACTGCGGGTGGTGTTTGAACACATTACCACTGCCGATGCGGTCAAGTTTGTTCTATCTGCTAACAACAATGTCGCCGCCACAATTACGCCCCAACATTTATTATTTAGCCGAAACATTCTCTTTACTGGTGGCATTCGTCCCCATTTTTATTGCCTGCCGATTTTGAAACGAGAGGATCATCGTTTGGCACTTTTGCAAGCGGCAACATCGGGCAATCCCAAGTTTTTTCTAGGGACCGATAGCGCGCCCCATTCTCGCTACAGCAAAGAAAGTTCCTGTGGCTGTGCGGGTTGTTATTCGGCTCTGCACG
The DNA here is from genome assembly GCF_020246295.1 of Microcystis sp. M090S1. NCBI lineage: Bacteria > Bacillati > Cyanobacteriota > Cyanophyceae > Chroococcales > Microcystaceae > Microcystis > Microcystis sp. M090S1. The sequence goes on from NZ_JADBTF010000131.1 coordinate 1,000, forward strand.
CCCTAGAGTTGTACGCAGAAGCCTTTGAGAGCGTTGATGCGATCGATCAACTAGAAGGGTTCGCCAGCTTCCACGGTCCAGATTTTTATCAACTCCCCCGAAATACCGAACAAATCACCTTAACCAAAACCCCTTGGCGCATTCCCGATGAATTGCCATTTCCCGAATCCGGACTGGTGCCGTTACGAGCGGGTGAAGAGATAACCTGGCAATTAGGGGAATAAAAACCGCCAGTTTTTATAGTTGCGGTCAAGAATTCACGATTATTTATTTCCCGTGACAATGAGGAGGATCGATGCGGTTGGCAAAAATTGCCCAAAGTACCATGAGCGGCATCGGCAACAAACAGATTAGCCATTGATGACCGGTTAGGGTCGCCGTTGCAAACAGACTGTTCATCACCCCCCATTGGCTAAACAAAATTTGTAGGGCAACAGCAGCCACAATCCCCAAAATTAGGATCGGTGCATTAGTGATCGACGTTGACTGACGACGCAGGTAGTTAACTAGGCTCATCCCTAATTGGCTGATACTGAGCAGATAGATAACCCGTGCTGCCACAAGGGATTGAATTGCCATTGTGCGGGCAACGGCAATATCTCCTGTGGTCGATTTAGCCCACTCAAACATACCAAAAATCAGAATCCAGTTAAACAATGAAACAGCCAAAATTCGGCGCAATAGTTTTTTGGTGATCAAAGGTTCATTGGGATTGCGTGGTGGTGACTGCATAATGCCGGGGGATTTTGCTTCAAAGGCCAGGGGAACAGTCATCGTGACCGAGTTGATCATGTTCAACCAGAGTACTTGTAGGGAGAGAATCGGTAAATCTCGTGCCAGTAAAGTACTGATCAGAATGGTCATCGATTCGCCACCATTGACAGGCAAGAGAAAAGATATCGCTTTGCGTAAATTTTGATAAACGGTGCGTCCTTCTTCGACAGCGGCCTTGATCGAGGCAAAGTTATCATCAGTGAGGAGCATATCAGCAGATTCCCGGGCGACTTCCGTTCCTCCTTTCCCCATGGCAATGCCGATATCGGCCTGCTTGAGAGCCGGCGCATCATTAACACCATCGCCCGTCATCGCCACGATTTCTCCTTGGGACTGGAGTACTTCCACCAGTTGCAGTTTTTGGGTAGGGGCAACCCTGGCAAATACCGATCCATCTTCAACCGCTTGGGCCAGTTGATGATTATCCATTTGCGCTAATTGTTTTCCCTCAAATGCTAAGACTTGTGCTGCCGTTTTAATGCCCATCCGTTCCGCGATCGCCCGCGCCGTGACAAGATGATCACCAGTAATCATCTTGACGCGAATCCCAGCACTTTGACAGGCATGAACGGCAGCGATCGCCTCTGGACGAGGCGGGTCAATCATGCCCTGTAATCCTAGAAACACCAAGCCTGTTTCGATATCCTCATGGTCGATAGAATGCTGATGGGTCGCGGCTGCTTTTTTGGCGAAGGCAAGCACCCGTAAACCCTGCTCTGCCATCGTTTCTACCGCTTGCTCGATCTGTTGGGCGTTCAGCACGGTCATCTGACCATAGCGATCGATCATCTGGGAACAACGACGCATTAGCGACTCAACCGATCCCTTGACATAGATCAGACGAGGTATCCCATCATGCAGGGTTGCCATGTATTGGTACTCAGATTCAAAGGGAATTGCATCCAATCGTGGGGTTAAAGACAATAGCCCCAATTGACTGAGACCTGCTTTGGCAGCGGCCGCAATCAGCGCCCCTTCCGTAGGATCCCCCACCACTGACCAATCTTCTCCCGTTTGTTTTAGCCCGGAGTCATTACAAAGCAAACCAGCTACCAGACAATCCCCTAGGGCCGGGGGCAATTCCTCTGCAAAGGGGCTGCCAGGGTTGCCATCGGTGATCAGACTAATTTCGCCCTTGGGACTATAGCCACCACCACTAACGGCGTAATATTGCCCTTCAGTATAAATGGACTGTACAGTCATTTGATTTTCGGTCAGGGTTCCGGTTTTGTCAGAACAAATGACGGTCGCACTCCCCAATGCTTCCACTGCGGGCAGTTTACGAATAATCGCATTGCGACTGGCCATGCGGTTGACCCCAATGGCCAAGGTAATCGTTACCACTGCCGGCAGCCCTTCTGGAATCGCACTCACTGCGAGGGCAACGGCAGCTTCAAACATATCGATCCAAGATTTCCCCCGTCCTAACCCGATGGCAAAGGTCAAGGTTGCTAGGGTCAAAATTGCGTAGAGTAGGGTGCGGCTAAATTGGGCAAATTTACGGGTCAGGGGTGTGCTAAGGCTGACTCGGCTTTCCATCGACTGAGAAATCTGCCCCACTTCGGTGGCATTGGCCGTAGAGACAACAATCCCTTTGCCCTGTCCAAAGGTAACAAAACTCCCTGCGTAGGCCATGTTTGTCCTTTCTGCTAGGGGCGTATCCCCGGGTAAGGGTTCGATCGCTTTTGACCCGGGCAAGGATTCCCCGGTCAAGGCAGACTCATCCACCTGCAAATTGCGGACTTTCAGCAGCCTCAAGTCCGCTGGTACTTTATCCCCCGATGCCAATAAAACGATATCTCCTGGCACCAAATCCTGAGATGGAATCCGGAGGGTTTGTCCCTCTCGCAACACGGTCGCTTCTGTGGTTACGGCTTTGGCTAGGGAAGCGATCGCACCTTCCGCCTTAGCTTCCTGCACATAGCCAATAATGGCATTGATCAGGGTAACTCCCCAAATCACCGAGGCATTCGTCCAAGACCCTAAAAATGCCTTAATAGTACCCGCAAGCAAGAGAATATAGAGTAGCGGCTGATGAAATTGCCCCAAAAATCTCAACCAAGCTGGTTTCCCCGGCTTAAATCGCAGTTCATTCGGGCCATATTTTTCGTAGCGACTGGCCACTTCTTCTGCTGATAAGCCCGCTGACCCATCGCTGGTCAAGTATTCAATCACCTCTGGTTGAGAAAGTTGATGATACAAGGGCAATGATAATTGAACTGGCATCATGCTCTCCAATATTTAGGGTTTGCGGCAAAAAGTTTTTCCTGGGGAAGTGGGGAAGTGGGGAAGCTGTCTCATCACCCTATCACCCCAAAACCCTATCACCCTATTTATTTCCTGACGACCGACGACCGACGACTGACGACCTTAAGCTCTCGTCTTATTTTGATAATAATCGCGGGTTCCCTTGGCATCTAGGGCTTCACCGAGACGAGCAATGGCCTGGGCGTAGGCGGCGTTACGCAGAGATGTATCGAACTCCTGGGCGAAAGACCAGACTTTTTCCGCTTCTGTCACCATTCTTTCTTTTAAGCGCTCATTGATCTCGTTTAATCGCCAATAAAGACCGCTGCGATTTTGCACCCATTCAAAATAACTCACCGTTACCCCACCGGCGTTAACCAAAATATCGGGGAAAACGAGAATCCCTTTTGAGTCTAAAATGCGATCGGCTTCTGAGGTAGTCGGACCGTTGGCCACTTCAAAGATATATTTTGCCCGCACGCGATCGGCATTTTCGGCGGTAATTTGGTTTTCTAGGGCAGCCGGAATCAAAACATCCACATCTAGGGCTAATAATTCTTCATTACTAATCGCTTCGTGTTCGACGATATTACACACAGTACCCTCACAGTAAATAGCAGTAATTCCGCGATGTTCCTGTTTATACTCACGAATGCTGGCAATATCTAGGCCTTTTTCCCGATAAATGCCGCCCTGGGAATCACTTACCGCCACCACTTGATAACCGGCTTTGGCGAGGAGATCCGCCACTACGGCCCCGGCGTTACCGAATCCCTGAACGGCTACGGTAGTATTAGCGGGTTTTTTGTCTAATTTCGGCAAAAGAGAATGAATAACATGAAAAGCTCCCGTTCCTGTCGCCGTATCGCGGCCACGACTGCCTCCCATGGTTAAAGGTTTCCCCGTCACCACCGCTGGACTAATTTTACGCTGAATGATGCTGTACTGGTCCATCATCCAACCCATGATCATCTCGTTGGTATAGACATCGGGGGCAAGAATATCGACATCGGGACCGATAAAGTCGGCTATACCCTCGATATAGCCCCGGCTAAGACGTTCTAACTCGGCTTTTGACAATTCTTTCGGATTGAGGGTAATGCCGCCCTTAGCCCCACCAAAGGGCAAATCCAGCAGGGCGCATTTAAAGGTCATCCAAAAGGCTAGGGACTGCACCTCATCAATGCTGACGTTGGGATGATAGCGCACCCCTCCTTTGCCGGGGCCGCGGGTGTCATCGTAGCGGACGCGGTAGCCTTGGAAGATTCTCAGAGTGCCGTTGTCCATCCGGACGGGTATGGAGACGCTGAGACTAGCTTTGGGATATTTTAACCGCTCGATCGCATCATCGGAAATGGAGACATACTTAAGGGCGCGTTCTAGGCGACTGCTGGCATCGGTAAAGAGTGATTTCGACATGATTTTTTTCCCCCTATCTATCCCCATTAGAACATGAAAAAACAGTATATTTCGCTACAGTTTATTTTTCTTAATTAACCATAGACAGGAATTGCCGACAAGTATTCTCAAACAAGGTTACTTGAGAGATTTTCCAGTACATCAACTACCCTACACCCTACACCCCACACCCCACACCCCACTTCCCTATCACCCCACTCCCCCATCCCCAACCTGCAACTAAAAAAGGGAAAGAGCTATGCTCCCCCCCTTTTTTGATAATTTATTCAAGACGATTGTAGATGCACAGCAATCGAGGCTGAAATTACATTAAGCCTAATTGAGCAAGGATACCTTTGTGGGTTAAGTATTCCGTAGCTACGCCAATAACGAAACCGAGCATGGCTAAACGACCATTCCAGTTTTCAGCGAAAGCGGTGAAGCCGAGTTTGTTTTCTTGCTTATCCATGGTGAATTGCCTTCCTATAATAAAATTGCATTTGATTCAAGTGCTTGATATTAAATGTAACATAACTTCCCAGACTATGCAACATTTGTTTACATAAATTTTATTAATGTTGACCATAAACTTTTATGGGGGCAGGGTCAAGGGTGGGCAATGGCGGCCGAAAATCAAGCCTGATCTTAGTTCTAGGGCTAAATAACGGTTTTCCCATCCCTGACCGAAAAAGATTACAATCAAGCGAAAGGTCAAGAATCGATCGCCATCGAGCGAGGAGTGAATATGCGCGCCTTACTGATTTATCCCGTTTTTCCGCCGACTTTCTGGTCTTATAACAAAATTCTGGAATTAGTTGATCGCAAAGTCTTACTTCCTCCCCTTGGTATGGTGACGGTGGCGGCGATTTTACCGCAGCAATGGGAATTTAAACTGGTTGATCGCAATATTCGGGCAGTGACAGAAGCAGAATGGGACTGGGCCGAAATAGTGATTCTTTCCGGCATGATTGTGCAACGTCAAGATTTAATCGAGCAAATTCACGAAGCCAAGCAACGGGGTAAACTGGTGGCCGTGGGTGGTCCCTATCCCACTTCTATCCCCCACGAAGTGGCCGAGGCCGATTTTCTGATTCTCGATGAGGGAGAAATCACCATCCCGATGTTTGTGGAAGCATTGGCAAGAGGAGAAACTAAAGGTGTTTTCCGCACCACAGAAAAACCCGATGTGACAATTACCCCGATCCCACGCTACGATCTGCTCGATTTTGAAGCTTATGATTCCATGTCGGTACAATTCTCGCGCGGATGTCCCTTCCAGTGCGAATTTTGCGATATTATCGTTCTCTACGGTCGTAAACCCCGCACCAAAACCCCCGCACAATTATTAAAAGAATTAGATTATCTCTACGAGTTAGGTTGGCGCCGGGGCGTGTTCATGGTGGATGATAATTTTATTGGCAACAAGCGCAACGTTAAATTACTCCTCAAAGAATTAAAAGTTTGGCAAGAAGAACACCAGTATCCTTTCCGGTTTAACACGGAAGCATCGGTGGATTTAGCCGCCGATCCCGAATTAATGGAAATGATGGTCGATTGTTACTTTGATGCGGTCTTTTTAGGTATTGAAACCCCCGACGAAGAAAGTTTACAATTAACCAAAAAATTCCAAAATACCCGTAGTTCCTTAACCGAGACGGTAGAAAAGATTATTAAAGCCGGATTGCGCCCCATGGCGGGATTTATCATCGGTTTTGATGGCGAGAAAAAAGGAGCGGCCGATCGCATTATTAATTTTGTCGAAGAAGCGGCCATTCCCACGGCTCTATTTGGAATGTTACAAGCTTTACCCAATACCGCCCTATGGACTCGCTTGGAAAAAGAAGGACGACTAAGATTAACGGGGAAACAGGACATTAACCAAAGTACCCTGATGAATTTCGTTCCCACCCGGCCGATCGAAGATATTGCCACGGAATATATTGAAGCCTTCTGGAAATTGTACGATCCGGAGGTATTTCTTGATCGCACCTATCGCTGTTTCCTGAAATTAGGGGCACCTAAAGCGAAACCAGCCTTTAAACTGCCTCGCCGGGCCGATCTCTATGCCCTAGCGGTAATTATCTGGCGACAGGGCTTTAAACGGTCCACTCGCTGGAAATTCTGGCAGAATTTATTCGGTATTTTGCGCCATAATCCCGCCAACGCCGAACACTATATCACTGTCTGCGCCCACAACGAGCATTTCCTGGAATACCGTCAGATTGTTCGGGATGAAATTATGGCACAATTAGCCGAATTTCAACGCCAAGAGGCATTAACATCGGAAAAAACCGCCATAGCGGCCTAATTAGGGTATGCTGAAAAAGTTTTTCCTGGGGGCAGGGTGTGGGGTGTGGGGTGTGGGGTGTGGGGTTTTACCGGTTTTGAGGGGGCCAATTACCTAATTTTCAGGAAAAAAGTCCCGGAATTTTCCCCCTGATCACTCCCATGCCCGGTACTTTTTGATTGACAAAAAGTCTAAAAGTCTTACCCAACAAGGTTTTTAGATTTATTCAGCAGCTCCTAATTATTCCGAGGATGGGTTATTTACCCATCCTTAACATTTTCTGTCCTGATGGTGGACGATCGATAAATCAATAATATTCCTATTTTCTGGTTAAAAATTCCCTCAATCTCTGCCAAAGCAATTCAGTATAAATTCTTAATTTTCTAGATATAATTACATTTTTTCCCTAAAATGTTAGCTGGAATACTGAATAAATCGAGAAAATCTGGATAAAGCCAGTATTTTTAGCTCCTTAACCCTATCAATCAAGCTAAAATCAATGATTACTCGTCAAGAACTTAAGAAACTACAATCCCTAGCTCAAATACCCGCCCTTTCCATTCTCTTACCTACCCATCGCACCTCACCGGATAACAAACAAGACCCTATTCTCGTTAAAAATTTGGTCGATGAAGCAAAGCACCGATTATCGGCAGAATTCTCTAAACGTGAAATCGAACCTTTGTTCGAGCGCCTCGATAGTCTAGTGGCTGAAATAGATTATCCTTATACTCTAGATGGATTAGCTATCTATATTGGTCCGGATATTGCCGAGCTTTATAACTTGCCTTTTTCTGTCCAGGCAAGAGTTGTCATCGATAAAACCTTTGCCACACGGGATTTAGTTTATGGATTACATCGAGAACAACCCTATTGGCTGTTACTATTAAGTCAGGGTTCTACTCGTTTAATCTCAGCTACAGGAGAAACTCTCGAAGAAATTTGCGATCAGAATTTTCCCTTAGAAATGACTGGACCGGGGGCTACCGCACCACTGCCCTTTGATGCCGATACCAGTTATCTAGATGATAGAATCCGGCGATTTTTCCAACAGGTAGATAATGCTCTGGGTGAATACATTGATGATTCTTCCCCTTTGATTGTGGGTGGAGTGGTTCGTCAAATTTCCTTCTTTCAAGAAGTTTCACAGTACACATCAGCAATTGTTGGCACTTTAACCGGCAATTTTGACAAAACCTCACTGCCAGAATTAATTCCGCAAGTATTGCCGATTATGCATTCAGTGCGTCAGACTCAAAAAACTGAAGCCCTGCAAGCTTTGGACGCGGCAGTCAGCGCTCAAAAAGTTATCTCTACCCTGGGAGAAGTGTGGCGTTTAGCGCAGGAAGGTCGAGGAAAATTGTTATTAGTGGATAAAAATTACCATGTACCCGCAGTTTTAAGCGAAAACGGTGATTTGATACTGGTGGAAAACGTCGGTGGTACGGAGGTAATCGATGATGCAGTGGATGAAATTATCGAAGTGGTATTGGCCAAGGGAGGACGTGTAGCTTTAGTCGATGAAGATTCCTTGAACGATTACCAAAAAATTGCCTTAATTTTGCGTTATTAGACCTAATGGGCCGTTTCACAAGCCCCAATACTAACCCATTGACTAGAACCATCAGACCAGTATTCTTTTTTCCAGATGGGGGCATTATGCTTGAGAGTATCAATAGCATAACGACAGGCTGCGAAAGCTTCCCCCCGATGGGGACAACCCACCGCTACTAAGACGCTAATTTCCCCGATTTGTAGCTTACCGGTGCGATGGTGAATGACAACTCGATTGGTATCGGGCCAGGTTTGCCGAATTTGCCCGGCAATTTGCCGGAAAACCTCGATCGCCATGGGTTCGTAGGCCTGATAATCAAGATAAATAACCGGTTTACCGTCGGTTTGCTCCCGTACAGTGCCACTCATTAGTACAATAGCACCATTAGCCCCATCATCGGCTAATTGATATACTTCCTGCAAAGATAAGGGAGCAAAACTGACGCGAAAACTATCTGGTGTCATGGATGAGGTGATGGGGGTTGGGTGTGGGGTGTAGGG
>NZ_JADBTF010000132.1:0-19172 GCF_020246295.1 Microcystis sp. M090S1
AATAGCGACTCTTGTGTTGGTGTGGGGTAAAATCGAAACGAATAGGCTTTTTCCATACCTCACATTTTAGCATATATTTCGTAAATGTGCTAATATTTAACAGTAAAGCCGTCGTAGAACGACGGGGTTTCAGACCCAAAATTTTCGATGAGCGCGGACTCTGTCGGCAAAACCACCATGGCGACCGACGATAGTTCCTCCGGCAGTGGCACAAAGGTTTTGATCCCCTGACATACAAGTTTCACAGGTCGAACAGGAACGGGAAAACCAACCAAGACCGACTCTTTGCCCTATCTTTAATTCTTTGACTTTAGCACCGAGAGCGGCGATCGTGCCGACCACTTCATGACCGGGGACAAAGGGATAGGTGGTCAGTCCCCAATCGTTATCGAGCATACTTAGGTCACTGTGGCAGATGCCGCAATATTCCACCTCGATTTCCACATCTTCATCCGCTAATATACCCGGATCGTAGTCAAAAGGCTCTAGTTTTCAAGGTGCGTTCATCGGTTGATGACTGGGTTTTTTAAGCGGTTGCTTACCCGGCCCCCTATTCTTAATATCATACATCATATAAAGTCGCCCTCAAGGGGCGAGGCTTTAAACCCAATTTTTCGGTAAAAAGCCCGTTGCCGATTTTGGGATAATTTTTGTCAGCGATTGTATCCTATTAACTATAGTTATTATCAGAGCGTCATGGGAAAAGTCATCGGCATCGACTTAGGGACAACCAACAGTTGTGTTGCGGTACTTGAGGGAGGTCAGCCGATTATAGTTACTAACTCGGAAGGGGGAAGAACAACTCCTAGTATCGTGGGATTCGGCAAGGCCCAGCGCCTAGTGGGACAACTGGCCAAACGTCAAGCGGTCACTAATGCCGAAAATACCGTCTATAGCATCAAACGCTTTATCGGTAGGCGTTGGCAAGACACCGAGGTAGAAAGGGGACGAGTTGCCTATCATTGCCAACGCGGTCGCGATGATACCGTCAATATCAAAATTCGCGATCGGGAATTTACCCCCCAAGAAATCTCGGCCATGATCCTGCAAAAATTAAAGGCCGATGCTGAGGCCTATCTGGGAGAACCGATTAACGAGGCCGTGATTACAGTTCCCGCCTATTTTACCGATGCCCAACGTCAGGCCACTAAAGACGCGGGGATAATCGCAGGACTAGAAGTATTAAGAATTATTAACGAACCCACCGCCGCCGCCCTGGCCTACGGTTTAGATAAACAAAACGAAGATCAACATATCCTCGTTTTTGACCTAGGGGGAGGAACCTTCGACGTTTCCATCCTGCAACTGGGAAAGGGAGTCTTTGAAGTGAAAGCCACCGCCGGCAATAACCATCTTGGGGGGGACGATTTTGATAACCTCTTAGTGCGGTGGCTGGTGGAGAACTTTCAAAGCCAAGAAAACATCGATCTGTCCAGCGATCGCATGGCGATCCAAAGACTGCGAGAAGCCGCCGAAAAAGCCAAAATCGAGCTTTCTAGCCTGATTACCACCTCGATCAATCTCCCCTTTATCGCCGCCGACGAAACCGGTCCTAAACACCTAGAATTAGAACTAACTCGCGCTAAATTCGAGGAATTAACCAGAGAATTAGTGGAAAAAACCCTCGAACCCGTACAACAGTCCCTCAAAGATAGCGAACTGCAGCCTAGCGATATCAATCGTGTCATTCTCGTCGGCGGTTCCACCAGAATCCCCGCCGTACAGCAATTAATCTCCCGTTTCTTTTCTGCAGGCCAGATCGATCGCTCTGTTAACCCCGATGAGGCCGTTGCTTTGGGGGCGGCGATTCAAGCTGGAGTTTTAGGTGGAGAAGTGGCAGATGTCCTCCTCCTCGATGTCACCCCCCTTTCCCTCGGCATTGAAACCCTCGGCGAAGTCTTTACCAAAATTATCGATCGCAATACCACTATCCCCACCAGTAGATCTCAGGTTTTTTCCACCGCTGCCGATGGTCAAACTTCGGTGGAAATTCATGTTCTGCAAGGGGAAAGGGCCATGGCCCGGGATAATAAAACCCTCGGTAAATTTCTCCTGACGGGAATTCCTCCCGCCCCTAGGGGTATGCCACAAATCGAAGTGGCCTTCGAGATCGATGTTAACGGCATCTTGAAAGTGGCCGCCAGCGACCAAGGCACCGGCAAAGAACAAAGCATTTTAATTAGCCATACTGGAGGGCTGAAACCGAACGAAATTGAAAAAATGCGCCTAGAAGCCGAAAAATACGCCGAATTTGATCGCAGTCGTCTGCAAATGATCGATATTCGCCACCAATCCGATAGTCTTTTCTATAGCTACGAAGTCACCCTCAGGGAAAACAGTGAGTTAGTCGCCCCCGATATCCGGCAACTGGCCGACCAGAAGCGACAACAGTTGGAAATCGCCCTGCGCGACCCTTCCATATCCCCAGAAAAGCTAAAAACCATCCTGGAAGAATTTCGTCAGATTGTCCTCGAAATCGGTACCCGCATCTACAGGGGTAAACAAGAGGACACCCAAATCCTCAACGGTACTGGTTTTGAATCGATCGATGTCACCGAAAAACTGACCCGACCCACCCGCATCCGGACCACTCCCCCCAATATCTTCGCCGACGGGCAAACCTTCTCCCACACTAGAACCAGAACCTATAGTAATCTGGAAACTAAATTCAGCGAATCGGGCAGTGATGATCACCCCTACGATGGCGAAGAAATGAGTGCCAGTGACTACGAGGCCGTAGATTAAAAAGGGAAAAGCTATCAGCCTTTTCAGTGATCAGTAATCAGTAATCAGTAATCAGTGATCAGATGTGAGTTTTCAGCTTTTTTCTCCCCTTCTCTCTGCTCCCTTCCCCACTACCCCACTTCCCCACTTCCCCACTTCCCTATCACCCCACTTCCTTATCACCCCACTTCCTTACCAAAAAAATAGTAGGGATAACCCAACTAAACTATTATGTATAGTTTGTTAAAGTAACAACTAGACTTAAACTTTATTTATAAATTGCCAGCAGAACCATAGTCCCCTATGCCCACTGATTACTACGAAATTCTAGGTGTCTCGCGAGATGCCGGCAAAGAAGACATCAAACGCGCCTATCGTCGTCTCGCCCGAAAATACCATCCCGATGTTAACAAAGAACCAGGAGCCGAGGAACACTTCAAAGAAATTAACCGCGCCTACGAAATTCTCTCGGAACCAGAAACCCGCAATCGTTATGACCGCTTTGGTGAAGCTGGGGTTTCTGGGGGCGCTGCCGGTTTTGATCCCGACAATATGGGCGGTTTCGCCGATATCTTTGAGACAATCTTTAGTGGTTTCGGGGGCATGGGCGGCCAAGCAACCGCCCGCCGACGCACAGGCCCTACCCGGGGCGAGGATTTACGTCTCGATTTTAGACTAAAATTCCGCGAGGCTGTCTTTGGCGGCGAAAAGGAAATCCGTATCCGTCATCTGGAAACCTGTCAAACCTGTAAAGGCAGTGGGGCCAGACCAGGAACCAGTTCCCGCACTTGTACTACTTGCAGTGGTACTGGTCAGGTGCGTCGCGCCACCCGTACTCCCTTCGGTACTTTTGCTCAAGTTTCGGTCTGTCCCACCTGTGACGGTGCTGGCGAAGTGATCGAGGAAAAATGCGACGTTTGCGGCGGTTCCGGACGCAGACAGGAAACCAAAAAACTGAAAATTACCATCCCCGCGGGGGTTGACAACGGCATGAAATTGCGCGTTGCCCGGGAAGGTGACGCGGGACTTAAAGGCGGGCCGCCGGGGGATTTATTCGTTTATCTAACCGTGGAAACAGATGCAGAATTTCAACGGGAAGGCAATGATATTAAATCGAATATCTCGATTAGTTATATCCAAGCGATTTTAGGATGTACCATCAAAGTTAATACTGTAGATGGCCAAGAAGACCTGACTATCCCTGCCGGTACTCAACCGAACACCGTACTGATTTTAGAAAATAAAGGGGTTCCCAAATTAGGTAATCCCGTCAGTCGCGGTGATCATCGCATTACCGTTAAAATCTCGATTCCTACCCGTGTCGCCGGAGAAGAACGGGAATTACTGGAAAAATTAGCAAAAGTTCGCGGGGAAACCGTGGGGAAAGGCGGAATCGAGGGATTTTTAGGTAATATCTTCCATAAATAACTATGACTTTAGACCTGCGCGGCACTCCCTGCCCAATTAATTTTGTCCGGACAAAATTGCAATTAGAGAAAATGCCCGCCGGGGAACGGTTGGAAGTCTGGTTAGATGCCGGGGAACCGGTCGAACAGGTTCCCACTAGCCTGACAGTGGAGGGTTATCAGATAGAATCGATCGAAGACCGAGATAGTTTTTTTGTTCTCAAAGTCTATCGCCCCGATTCCTAAATGGTAGATGCACAATTAACCGATTTATACGGCACAGTGGTAGCCGTACAGGCGAATTTCTATCAGGTACGCTTGGATTCTCCCGTTATCGGCGAGAATCTTCTCTGTACCCGTCGCGCTCGCTTGCAAAAAATCGGTCAATCGGTGATGGTTGGTGATCGGGTGCGCGTGGAGGAAGCCAATTTTGATGATCGGCAGGGTGCGATCGCAGAAGTCCTCCCCCGCAGTACCGAGATCGATCGGCCGGCCGTTGCCAATATCGAGCAGATTTTGCTAGTTTTTGCCCTTGCTGAACCCGTCCTCGATCCTTGGCTGATTAGTCGTTTTTTGGTGAAAGCCGAGTCCACAGGCTTAGAAATTGCGGTCTGTGTCAATAAAATCGATCTGGGGGAACCGGAACAAATAGAGATCTGGGGCGATCGCCTAGCTGGTTGGGGATACCGGCCTTTTTTTGTCAGTGTGGAGAAAAATAGGGGATTTGAGGCTTTATTGGCACAATTAAACCATAAAATCACTCTCTTGGCCGGTCCATCGGGGGTGGGAAAATCGAGTTTAATTAATTGCTTAATTCCTGAGATTAATCAACGGGTGGGGGATGTGTCGGGAAAACTGCAAAAAGGTCGTCACACTACCCGTCATGTGCAGTTATTTGCTTTACCAAATCGGGGTTTATTGGCCGATAGTCCGGGGTTTAACCAACCGGATATTAAGTGTTTACCGGAACAATTAACTTTTTATTTTCCGGAAGTGAGACAGCGTTTAGCTTTAGGAAATTGTCAATTTAATGATTGTACTCACCGTCGGGAACCTAACTGTGTGGTGAGGGGAGATTGGGAACGTTACCAACATTATTTAGAGTTTTTAGAAGAAGCGATCGCACGAGAACAGTCATTACAGAAAACTAGCACAAAAGAGTCAAGTTTAAAGTTAAAAATTAAAGAAGCAGGTCAAGAAACCTACGAACCCAAATTAGCCAATAAAAAATATCGTCGTCCTTCCCGTCGCGGCAAAAATCAAGATCAGGAACGCTACGAAAATAAAACTCTCCAAGATATTTATAATGACGATTCTGAATAGAATGGGTTAAGTTGGGTTTACGGCAGTTATCTTATTGGTGAGATACGAAGTTTTCCTTTTAGTATTCCCCACAATTACCCTAAAAATTCTATTCACACCTAAATTTTGACTTTTGACTGATGCTGAAGTTGATGTTTTTAAGCATTATTGACCTTCTCACCTCTAAGAGCCGAAAATAAACAGAGACGACCCAAACCCAAGATTGCTGGTGAGAAGGTTTCCTGACTGGGGGCCTCTAGATTGCAACCGGCAAATTCTTGCTGTATTTCTGTTAGAAAATAAGGCCAAATGGTTAAGAAAAAATTACCGCTAAAAATTATTTGATCGATATCTTCAAGACTTTTTTGCTGTTTTTCTAACAAATCATTAATTTTTTGTCTTAAATTATCTAGATATGGTATAATGACCTTCTTATTTAAATCGGTGTGACTGACCGTCCAAGTATGACCGGCTAGAGAGGAGGTAAATTCGCTTTCTTCTTGAAGGATTAATTTAGTTAATCTAGCGGCTGCCAGTAAAGATTTTTTTAAGGGATTAGTATCGGTGAGATCGGAGCGGGAAAGAGGCAAAAAAGAACGCCAGAGAGGATAAATTAAGTGAGAGAGTATGGCCCGTTCATAGGTGTTTTCCCCGTAGTTAAAATGGCTCAGAGCGATCGCTTGACGGGATAAAGAGCGAGTTTGCGGTGGGACTTCCACTATTGCTAAAGTGGTGGTCTCCCGCTTCCCTTCAATAACCAGTAGGGTTTGGGGTTGGGGTTGGTCGCTAGTGGGAATATGGGCCAGAGCAGTAGCGAGCGCTGTTTCTAGACTAGATAGGCGATCGGGGGGTATTAGTTGCGCTGTGAGAAGGGCTTTTTTCAGGTCATCCGTGGGGGTTTCCCCGTCATCGGTGATAATAATAGCTTCTAATCGCTCTAGGGCTTCCCAGAGCCAAGAATCGGTGCTAAAATCCCGATTAGATAGCCAACTAATTAGATATTCTTCCACCTGAGAGCAGGGTAAGAGATCGCTTGTTCCCGTTGCCAGACTCCAAGAAAGAGGATAAAAATCGATCAGTCCCTGGCTTTCCCGAAAAAAGACAACTTTCACCCCCTCTGGTTGCACCTCCATTCCCAGGGACCAACGGGCAACTTCAGGGGTTGGAGCGGGCAACAATAAGGGAGAAAGCATCACTCTGGCCGATTCTAAATGTTGACGAGTGGCGATAATTGTCTCGGAAGTAACTTCTTGCGGGTTAACTAGAGAGGAAATCACCCCAGAAAGAATCCGATCGATCTCGGTCAGTAGGGAGGAAAAATCCTGTTTATCGGTCACTGGATCATTAAAAATACCCACAACTTTCCATTGTAGAATCACCTGCCTAAAACGAACAAAATTTAAATATTAAACCATGGAACAAAAACGCTATCCTGCGGAAAAATCAGCAGAGATTCAAAAATTATTAGATACAGCCACTTTATTTGTCGGTTTGCCCCCTGAAACCCTCGATCAAGTTACTTCTCATGCTGTCACCCGCACTCATCCTGCTAATCGGGCGATTTTATTAGAAAATGATTGGGGTGGTTCGGTTTACTTTATTCTGGATGGTTGGGTGAAAATTCGTACTTACGATATGTCGGGTAAAGAAGTCACCTTAAATATCGTCGGTAAAGGGGAAATAGTCGGAGAAATGGCCGCTTTAGACGAATCTCCCCGCTCCACCGATGCTATCACCTTAACCACGGCCACAATTAGCAGTATTCCCGCCCAAGATTTTGTTAATCTGCTCAAATCGGAACCTTTAGCGGGAATTCGTCTTTCTCAGTTAATGGCCAAGCGTTTGCGTCAACTTAACCGGCGTTTACGTTTGCGCGAGGCCGATAGTCTCTCCAGAGTCGCCGATACTTTACTCTTTTTAGCCGAAGGTCAAGGAGAAAACAGCTGCCAGGGTACGGTAATTCCCAATTTACCTCACCGGGAATTGAGTGGTATTAGTGGCCTGGCCCGGGAAACCGTGACCCGATCCTTGACCAAATTGGAGAAAAAAGGCCTGATTCAACGACAGCAGCAATCTCTCTGTATTCCCGATCTGGCCGCTTTAGAAAAAACGATCGCCTAAATTCAGTAATCAGTAATCAGTAATCAGTAATCAGTTATTTGTCGATTAACTGGCCATTTTTCTAGTTATCATGACCATTATACTAAATCCGGTTATTAAAGACTGATTATTTATCCCCCCTGTTGCCTGTTGCCTGTTGCCTTTTGCATGAGTGCCTATCTTCACTAGGAAATTTATTTTGCACGATTACTTATGACTGAAAGATTAACCAGTTTTGGATTGGTGCTGGTGACAACAAGCAGCGAAACGGAAGCGGAAAACTTAGCGATCGCCTTACTTAACGAGCGCTTGGCAGCTTGTGTCAGTATTTACCCGATTCGTTCCATTTATCGTTGGCAGGGACAGATTGAAAACGAGCGCGAATGGCAATTAGCGATTAAAAGCGATTTAAAGCAGTTTGAGCAGTTATCGGCGAAGATACAGGAACTTCATACCTACGCCGTCCCAGAAATCATCGCTTTACCGATTGTGGCGGGTTCTCAGACCTATTTAGACTGGTTAGCCTCCCATACGGGTAGGGTGTCAGAATAGACCAATCGGCAACTTTAGCGAGAAAAATCTATATAATTCTTAATAAACTATCTCAGGAAGCACAAAAAGTTTTACTCTAGATGCTGATTAAATTTTTAAACATCTGGTTTTAAGACCGATCGCCTCCACGATTGGAGAACTCAGCACATCGTCAAGGGAGATAGTTAAAATCCAATGAGTCTTAAGGCAAGCGGTGGCAGCTCCTTAGCGCGTCCCCAACTCTATCAAACCGTCCCAGTATCTGCCATTACCCAAGCAGAACAACAAGACCGCTTTCTCGATAAACCCGAACTCAATGAACTGATCGCCTACTTCCAATCGGGGAGCAAGCGCTTAGATATTGCCCAAACGCTCACCCGGAACTCCGATCTGATCGTCTCACGGGCAGCTAACCGGATTTTTACCGGTGGTTCACCCATGGCTTACCTAGAAAAACCCCCCGTGGAAGAAATGGCCCTGGTGGGTGCGGGTAAAGTTACCAACGTCCTGGAAGGGATGAAATTAGGAACCGTTACCTACGCTGAAAGCGGGGCTGGTGGCGGCAGTGGCCTTCTCGGTGGCTTAAAAGGGATTTTCGCCTCTAGCGGCCCGATTCCCCCCGGATTCCGACCGATCAACGTCTCTCGTTACGGTCCGAGCAATATGCAGAAGTCCCTCCGGGATTTATCCTGGTTCCTGCGTTACGTTACCTATGCGATCGTGGCCGGCGATACCAGTATCCTGATCGTTAATACCCGCGGTTTAAGGGAAGTTCTCGAAAATGCCTGTTCCATTGATGCCACCATCGTGGCCCTGCAAGAAATGCGGGCCGCTTCGATCGAGTATTTCCAGAGAGACAAGGATGCGGCCACTTTAATCAGTGACTATTTCAATATCCTACTGGGGGAATTAAAAGCCCCCACCCCCTCTAATAAACTGCGTCAGCGTCCCAGTAGTGACCAACAGGGTTTAAGTCTTCCCCAAAGCTACTACAACGCCGCCGAAAAACGGCAAAAGTTTGTCATGAAAACCGGTTTATCGGAGTCGGAAAAATCTTCGATTATCAAGGCCACCTACAGACAAATTTTTGAACGGGACATCACTCGCGCCTACAGTCAGTCCATTTCTGACCTAGAATCGAAGGTGAAAAACGGCGACATCTCGATGAAAGAATTCGTCCGTCGTCTCGGTAAATCGCCTCTCTACCGTAAACAGTTCTTTGAACCTTTTATCAATAGTCGCGCCCTAGAATTGGCTTTCCGTCATTTCCTCGGTCGCGGTCCTTCCTCCCGGGAAGAAGTGCAGAAATACTTCTCGATCGTCTCTAGCGGCGGTTTAGCGGCGTTAATCGATGCTTTAGTCGATTCTCAGGAGTATTCCGACTATTTCGGCGAAGAAACCGTTCCCTATCTCCGGGGTTTGGGTGCAGAAGCGCAGGAATGTCGTAACTGGGGGATGCAGATCGACCTGTTTAACTACAGCGCACCTTTCCGCAAAGTTCCCCAATTTATCACCACCTTTGCTAAATACGATCGCCCCTTACCGGATCAGCACGTTTACGGTTCCGGAAATGATCCCCTAGAAATCCAATTTGGGGCAATTTTCCCGAAAGAAACCCGCGAACCTAGTTCTAGTCCCGCTCCCTTCGGTAAAGATACCAAACGTATCCTCATCCACCGCGGACCTGCCACTAATAACCAAAATAGCAACCCCGGAGCCAGAGGTGAATTCCCCGGTACTTTGGGACCGAAAGTTTTCCGTCTCAATAACGAGTTACCCGGTTCTAGCAATGGGGTAAGCGTTAAATTTGGCGAAATTTCCACCCAAAGAGTGATTTTAGCGGCTTATCGTCAGGTTTTCGGTCGAATGCCCTACGAAGGTCAGCGTTTATCCGTGGCCGAGATTAAGTTAGAAAATGGCGATATTACTCTGCGCGAGTTTATCAAAACCCTAGCTAAATCCGAGACTTTCCGGAAAATCTACTGGACTCCTCTCTATGTGGTGAAAGCGATCGAATATATTCACCGTCGTCTGCTCGGTCGTCCCACCTACGGTCGTCAGGAAATGAATCAATACTTCGATCTTTGCTCGAAAAAAGGCTTCTATGCTTTAATCGATGCCCTTATCGACAGTCCTGAATATACGGAAGCTTTTGGTGAAGATACGGTTCCCTACGAGCGCTATCTAACTCCCCAAGGGATGCAGTTACGGATGGTGCGTTTGGGCAATCTCCGCGAAGATATCGGCCAAAGAGTTGATAAAGAGGAAACCCCGCGCTTTATTGAATTGGGTACACCTTCGGTCTCGATTCGCACTGAACCCGATATTCAATCTCGTGTCGGTCAAGGTGTCACGGTTCAACGGGAACAAACTAAGATCTTTAAACTGTTAACTAATCTGGATAAAGTTGCCGTACAAAATACTGTTCGCGCCGCCTATCGTCAGATTTTTGAACGGGATCTCGAACCCTATATCATCAATGCCGAATTTACCGCTTTAGAGAGTAAATTAAGCAATGCTGAGATCACGGTGAAAGAGTTTATTGAGGGTTTAGGTGGTTCGGATCTTTACCTGAAAGAATTCTATGCTCCCTATCCGAATACGAAAGTAATTGAATTGGGAACCAAGCACTTCTTAGGTCGCGCTCCCTTGAATCAAAAAGAAATCCAGAAATATAACCAAATTCTGGCAACTAAGGGATTAAAAGCCTTTATTGGTGCCATGGTTAATAGCATGGAATACCTACAATTATTTGGTGAAGATACGGTTCCCTATCGTCGTTTCCCGACTCTACCAGCCGCTAATTTCCCCAATACGGAACGGTTATACAATAAGCTGACTAAACAGGACAGTGAACTGGTTGTTCCCAGTTTTAAACCAGTAGTTAAGGTCGGTGGCTAATTAGTCCTTGAAGTTAGTTAATTTAGCTCGTGTTAAACACGAGCTTTTTTCGGGACAAATTACTGGCCAAAATTTATCATCGTCAATCAAGGGGGTAACAATGAGCCAAATTAAAGTTAAAAACTTCGGTCCAATTAAGGCGGGTTTACTAGAAAATGATGGTTTTATCGACGTTCGGAAAGTAACGATTTTTATCGGTAATCAAGGCACTGGAAAAAGTAGCATTGCTAAATTAATATCAACATTAAGCTGGTTGGAAAAAGCTCTATATCGTGGGGATTTAGAGGAAAAATATGTGACTAAATATAATCGTTTTGTTAAATCTTTTTGTCAATACCAAAATTTAACCAATTACTTTTTACCCGAAACCCAAATTGAATACAATGGAGATGTTTATCGAATTAGTTTTGAAAATGCTAAATTATCGATCGAACGTACTGATAATTCAAAGTATCGAGTACCAAAAATTATGTATGTACCAGCAGAGCGAAACTTTTTGAGTGCAGTAAGATGGCCAGAAAAACTCAAAGGACTGCCAGAATCGTTATATACTTTCTGGGAAGAATTGGATCGCTCACAACAGGAATTATCTGGCAGTTTGACTTTGCCAGTAGGTGAGGTTAAATTGGAATTTGATAAACTCAATAGACTGGCCAAGATTGTGGGTAGTGATTATAAACTAAATCTATCAGAAGCTTCCAGTGGTTTTCAGTCTTTTGTTCCTTTATTTCTCGTTTCTCGAAATATTGCTTTATCGATTAATCGAACTCAAGAAACTTCCGGCAATGAACTCAGTGGAGAGGAGCAAAAAAGATTAAAAATGGAAATCGAGAAAATTCTCTCTAATGACAATCTTTCCGATGAACTAAAAAAGGCGGCACTAGAAGTGTTATCTTCTAAATACCGCAATGAGTGTTTTGTAAATATTGTGGAAGAAATCGAGCAGAATCTATTTCCTCAATCTCAGAAAAAGATTTTATATAAATTATTTGAATTTGCCAATTTAACCCAGGGAAATAAACTAATTTTAACTACTCATAGTCCTTATATTATCAACGATCTAACCCTAGCTATCAAAGCAGATAAAGTTATCAAAAAAATCCTATCATCAGCGATTTCTAACGCCGATTATCTCCAAGAAAAGCTCAACCAAATTGTCCCAAAAGCCTCTTGTATAGCGGCAGAAGATGCTATTGTATATGAATTAACAGAGCAAGGAGAAATCCGAGAACTTGCTACATATAAGGGTTTACCTTCTGATGAAAATTATCTCAATCTTTCCCTAGGAGAGACAAATCAGCTTTTTGATGATTTACTGGAAATCGAAGAACAGTTATGAAGATCAATTTCTTTGATAAAAAATGTCAGAGTCAAACCCATCGGCATGAATTTGGAATTTGTGATCCGCCATTTCCCCCAGAAACTCCCGCTTATTTAGATACAGAAAATCCCAGGGATTGGATTGCTATTGTGGAAAACTCTCAAGAAATTGAAGTGACATTTACTGCTATTGATAAATGTATTGAAATTAGAAAAGTCGATGGTAGTGGTGGTATGGATAAACGCTGTGATGGAATGCTGACCTATGCTAATTGTTTGATTTTTGTAGAATTACAAGAACGAAGGGGGAAAAATTCGGGGTGGGTAGGAGACGGAGAAGAGCAACTAAGAAACACAATTCGGGTATTTATTGAAAATCATGGTATAGAGGATTATTCGTCTAGAAAAGCCTACATTGCCAATAACAAAAAGCCTACCTTTCAGACTTCACAAACGGAGAGGATGGAAAAATTTCGCCAAGAAACTGGGTTTAGATTAATCATTCAAAACACCATCAAAATTGAGTGATTTAATTCTCTTTGATTCGGTGGCTCTGAAGATATTTATTTTCTAGAGTTTAGAGATATCCTAGTTTGATGTTGAATCTCACCCTGAATCCGTTGCCAAGCTGTGATCAACTTTAAACTTTTCACTCAAGGAGTGCGGAATAGAACCAGCTTCTCGAACACCAGCTTGAATTTCTGGTAACTTGATCATTGAGTCTCTGTCCTCAAACTTTTTCTAGGTACTGGTCAATCCTAATTTATACTAAATCCAGTTATTAAAAACTGATTATTTATTCTCCCCTTTGCATGAGTGCCTCTTGCATGAGTGCCTGTCCTCATATGTTACCTATGCTCAATGGATTTAGGATTAGTATCCTATAATACCAATGCTTAGGAAACTATAAAGAAAATCCCAAGATTAAGCGAATCCCCTGCCGAAAAACGCTAGAGTAGAATAAAATGCCTAATTTTATCTACAAAATTGTTATGACAGTTACCAATAGACAAGAGCTAGAAGAACTCATTCAACAGGTAAAAAAAGCTCAACAACAATTTGCCAACTATAGCCAAGAACAAGTAGATCTTATCTTCAAAAAAGCGGCCTTAGCAGCCAACAACGCTCGCATTCCCCTGGCTAAAATGGCCGTACAAGAGACAGGGATGGGGGTAATAGAGGATAAAGTGATTAAAAACCATTTTGCCTCAGAAATCATCTACAACAAGTATAAACACAGCAAAACCTGCGGCATTATCGAAGAAGATAAATCCTTTGGATTGCAAAAAATCGCCGCACCCGTGGGCATTTTAGCGGGTATCGTACCCACCACAAATCCCACCTCTACAGCCATTTTTAAAGCCCTAATTGCCCTGAAAACCCGCAACGGCATCATTTTTTCCCCCCATCCGCGAGCGAAAGACTGCACCATCGCGGCGGCCAAAATTGTCTTGGAAGCGGCCGTCAAAGCGGGTGCGCCGGCCGGTATTATTGGTTGGATCGATCAGCCATCGGTGGAACTTTCCCAAGCATTAATGCAACATCCCTGCATTAATTTAATCCTCGCTACCGGCGGTCCCGGTATGGTAAAAGCGGCCTATTCTTCGGGAAGACCTTCCTTAGGAGTCGGTGCCGGCAATACTCCCGCTTTAATTGACGAAACCGCTCACATAAAAATGGCCGTTTCCTCGATTATTCTCAGTAAAACCTTCGATAACGGCATGATTTGCGCCTCGGAACAATCGGTAATCGTTGTCGATAGCATCTATGAAGAAGTTCGACAGGAATTTATTGATCGCGGGGCCTATCTTCTTTCCCCCGAAGAAAGGGAAAAAGTCGCCGAGATTCTCCTAAAAGATGGTCATATCAACCCCGATATCGTCGGGCAACCAGTGGAAAAATTAGCCGCCATAGCGGGAATTTCTGTTCCCGAAGATACCCGATTACTAATCGGAGAAGTAGAAAATATTGGTTTAGAGGAACCATTTTCCTACGAAAAACTCTCGCCAATTTTAGCTATGTACCGAGCGAAAGACTTTGAAGATGGGGTAAAAAAAGCCGAAAAACTGGTCTTATTTGCGGGTCGAGGTCATACGGCCGTGCTTTATACCGCACCCTCAAATCGGGAACATATTAAACGCTTTGAAGACAACGTAGAAACAGCCCGGGTATTAATTAATACCCCTTCCTCCCAAGGTGCGATCGGTGATATCTATAACTTCCGTCTCGATCCTAGTTTAACCCTCGGTTGTGGCACTTGGGGCGGTAATTCCATCAGTGAAAACGTCGAACCTACCCACCTATTAAATATTAAAACCGTGGCCGAGCGCCGGGAAAATATGCTTTGGTTCCGAGTACCACCAAAAGTATATTTTAAATACGGGGCATTACCCGTCGCTATTCGGGAATTAGCCGGCAAAAAACGGGCCTTTATTGTCACCGATAAACCTCTTTTTGACCTAGGAGTTACCGCAGCTTTAGAGGAAGTTTTAGAAGAAATCGGCATCACGGTTAATATCTTTTATGATGTGGAACCCGATCCTTCCCTAGAAACCGTCGAACGGGGGTTAAATGTCATTAATACCTTCAATCCCGATGTAATTATCGCTATCGGTGGCGGTTCCCCGATGGATGCGGCCAAAATCATCTGGCTACTCTACGAGCATCCAGAGATAGAATTCGAGAGCTTGGCCATGCGTTTTATGGATATCCGCAAACGAGTCTATGAATTGCCCCCTTTAGGTGAAAAAGCTCTGATGGTGTGTATTCCCACCACTTCGGGAACAGGATCAGAAGTGACTCCCTTCGCCGTCGTGACCGATCGCCGTAATAATATTAAGTATCCTCTGGCAGATTATGCTCTAACTCCCAGCATGGCCATCGTCGATCCAGAATTAGTGCTAAATATGCCGAAAAAATTGACAGCCTACGGCGGAATTGACGCTTTAACTCACGCTCTTGAGGCCTACGTCTCGGTTTTAGCCTCAGAGTACACCAATGCTCTTGCTCAAGATGCCATCCGACTGCTGTTTAAATATCTGCCCAGTTCCTATCATAACGGAGCTAAAGACCCCAAAGCGCGGGAAAAAGTCCATTACGCGGCGACAATGGCCGGAATGGCCTTCGCTAATGGCTTTTTAGGCATCTGTCACTCCATGGCCCACCAATTGGGGGCAATTTTCCACATTCCCCACGGTCTGGCCAATGCCTTGATGATTTCCCACGTTATCCTCTATAATGCCACCGATGCCCCCTTTAAACAGGCCACCTTCTCTCAGTACAAATATCCTAACGTGAAGTGGCGCTATGCCAGGATCGCCCATTCTCTGGGATTGGGGGGAGAAAGCGAGACCGAAAGTGTGGAAAGATTGGTATTAGCGATCGAATGTCTAAAACGGGAAATCGGTATTCCGGCCAGTATTAAAGAGGTAATTCCCGAAACTGAAGCCGAATTTATGGCCAAATTAGACCATTTAGCCGAACAAGCTTTCGATGATCAGTGTACCGGAGCCAATCCCCGTTATCCCCTGATCGAGGACTTAAAAACCCTGTTAATCCAAGCTTATCACGGCACTCTGCCCCTAGAGGTGGCGGTAAATGGTCACGGTGATGTCAGTCTTGCCGATTTGAAGTTAGCTCCGCAACCCTTGAGCTTGTAGGGATAGATTTTGCCTTTGATCCCCCCTACCCCCTAGTAGGGTTGATTCATGAATCAACCCTACTATAAATCAACCCTACCCCTACCCCCCTTAATCAGGGGAGATCCCCCCTACCCCCCTTAATAAGGGGGGATTTGACAGTTTTTAACACCTACCTACTCAGCCACTGCTTAAAAATTATCCTTTTTCCCCCGCAGCCGTGCAAACACTTGTACTGGTTCGCTGCTATCCATGGTCATGGCCAAAGCGGGACTATCCCAGCGCAAAAAAGGATTAGTCAGCTTTTCCGTCCCCAAAATTGCCGGAATCGTGGGAATATCTTGAGCGCGATTTTTCTCCACTTCCCGATAACGCTGTTGCAGAGCAGCATTATTAGGGTCAACTGTCAAGGCAAACTTTAAATTATTTAACGTATATTCGTGAGCGCACCAAACCCTGGTCTGGTCAGGCAGCGATCGCAATTTAGTTAAAGAAGCCACCATTTGGCCCGGTGTTCCCTCAAATAAACGACCACAACCCCCGGAAAACAGGGTATCACCACAGAATAACTCGCCGTAATCTCCGGGGTTAACCGGGGGAAAATAATAGGCAATATGAGCGCGAGTGTGGCCGGGGACAAAGAAAACCTCGGCCCGGCGACCGGCAAATTCCACCCAGTCCCCCTCCTCTAAAAACAGCTGCTGGCCCGGAATGCGACCGCGATCCTCCTTTCCTCCATAAACACAAAGATGGGGATAACGATTAATTAAAGCCTGATTAGCCCCCACATGGTCGCCGTGGTGATGGGTATTGAAAATAGCGACTAAATCCACCTGTAAAGCCTCTAATCGCCTGAAAACCGGTTCAGGTTCCGCCGGATCCACCACGGCCGCAATTTTTTGCGCTCGATCGTAGAGGAGGAAAATATAATTATCGGAAAGGGCGTTAAGACGTTCGATCTCCATGGTAGAATCCTGGGCTAAGGTTTAACTCGATCATATAGTGCTAACCTAACTCCCCGCAGCACAGGAATCGGCGAAAATTACGCAGGGAATCCCCACATGATTAATGGGAACAATATAGGTTTCTGTGGGGGGAAATAAAGCGACAACGTGGGGAACAGGACGGGGAGTATAATGCACTTGCGATTGACCTTGATAAGCGAGGGAGGTGCTTGCTCCTGAATCCAACATCACCGCCTCCCGAAAACCTGCCTGTACTAATAATTCTCCCAAAGCCATCGAATCGATCGGGTCTCTGGAAACCCCGATTACTGGCTGTCCTGCCTGATTAATCCCCCAAAAAGCCCGGTGACGCAGGGCATCAAAACCGTAAAGTGTACCAAAGGATTCTCGCGATTGCGGTTGTCCATCTTTGACTAACCAAGCGGCCGCGACAAAAGCATCCGTAACCTTGAGATCATCTCCGGCCTCCGCTGCGATTCCTTCTAGGGTATTATGACGGGCAGGATCAAAAGGAAGATAACGCACCCATCGATCGGTAATGATTACTAAAGGACGACCCTCTAACTTGCCGATTTCACCTTCGTATCCCGGGATAAAGCCGCCATTTTCGCTTAAAACCGGCCCGATCATCTGATTTGAGTCCAATTCCTTGAGAGAGAAAAAACCGCCATCTACAGCCGCGATCGCTTCTGTGCCGGCGATAATTTCCTCCACTTGATAGCGACTATCAGCGTGGATAGTTTTGGGAATACCGCCACTAATCAGAACAAGTGTATTGCTTGGGAATTCCACTTCCCGTTTTTGGATGGTGGTGGCAAAGTTAAAACCGCCATCCCTACGGGGTAAGGGATCACCCCCCCAAGCTTGCGGGACAATTTCTCGCGTGCGCGATTGTCCAAAGCGTCCAATAGTGAGTAAATTGGGGGATTGTCCAGCAAAATGCTCATCGAGGTCATTCATCGATAAAGCCGCCCGATAACCCGCTTTTTTGACGAATTCCTTCACTCGATCGTCCGCCTTCCCTTCCGGATAGGTGAAATAATTAATCGGAATACCCAATTCTTTTTCTAAGATTTGTTTCGATTGCTTGACTTCTTGCTCCAAATCTGCATCGGATAATAATCTTAAATCCCGGGGATGACTAACACTATGGGAGACAATTTGTACTAGAGGATCGGCGGCCATTTCCTGGAGTTGCTGCCAAGTGACACTGGTTCTGCCGGTTTTTTGAGTCATTTTATTGATATAAATCGAGAAAACGGCGGGATAGTTATATTTTCTCAATAAAGGATAGACATACTGGTAATGTCCCCCATAACCATCATCAAAAGTCAATAAAACCGGTTTAGCGGGAAGGGGGATACCTGTCCGCAGATGGGAAATTAACCAATCGATACTGATAGGAGTTGCCCCGATTTCCTGCAAAAATTGAAAATGGGCCTCTAATTCGCCGGGAGTAACATCAAAAAATACCTCTTTTTTTGGTAAAATGTCGTGATACATTAAAATCGGTACTTTTGTCTCTTGAGCGCGGGGATGAATTTCCGGCCAGGGGGCCAATTCGAGCGCTGTTGCCGAGTTATTTTGCCAATTATCGAGACTAATATCGTTTTTTTGGAGAGATAGGGGAACAATCACGCGATCTGATAAGTTTTTATAGGTTTTACAATCAAAAACTCTTGATATATCCTTAAAAGAACTATTCTCTAGGACATAATCCGCGCATTCCGGTTGAAACTCCCTAAAAGGTGCGGGGAAAGAATCACCCCCCACCAGAGCATTAGAGCGAGGATAGAGAGAACTTGCCCAAATAATCAGACAAACGACGATAAATGCCAAAAATCCGTATAGGGGAAGGAAGGGAAACGAAGATTTTTGCCGAGCTTGCCAACGCATAAGATCAAGTAATAAAGTAAAAAGTGAAAAGTAAAAAGTAAAAAGTAAAAAGCAGATAGGCCCTGAGTTACCGAAAAAACTGCCTTTTATCTAGATTTTTGGCTTTTGTTTTCTCGTCAGCAAAGCCCACTGATTACAAGCTGAGTTTCCCTGTAATCCGTTCCCTTGTCAAGTTTTCTAGAACACCCTCATCAGTTATCAGTTATCAGTTATCAGTTATCAGTTATCAGTGAGCAGTGAGCAGTGAGCAGTGAGCAGATTTGAGTTTTCAGTGGACAGTGGTAATCAGTGAGCAGTTGTCAATAGACTACCTTTATTGATTCTCCCTATTTCCCCATTTCCCCATTTCCCCATTTCCCCATCCCCCCACACCCTACACCCCACACCCC
>NZ_JADBTF010000133.1:0-13656 GCF_020246295.1 Microcystis sp. M090S1
AACAATCCCCAAAATCCGGTAGAACAGGTTAGTTGGAATGATGCTCAAGCTTTTTGTCGGAAATTGAGTCAAATAACAGGGAAAACCTATCGCCTACCGACGGAAGCGGAATGGGAATATGCTTGTCGTGCGGGGACTACTACTCGCTTTTATTTTGGTGATGATGCTAATCAGTTAGGAGATTACGCTTGGTATGACGGAAATTCTCAGGATAAAACTCATCCTGTGGGCCAGAAAAAGCCCAATGCTTGGGGACTCTATGACATGATTGGCAATGTTTGCGAGTGGTGCGAGGACAATTGGCATGATAGCTATGAGAATGCGCCAAGGGATGGCAGTGCTTGGCTGATAAAGGATAAGGGTCTTCAAATAGCGCGGAGCAGTTGTTGGAGGCGCAGTCCATATAACTGCCGTTCCGCTTGCCGCGACCGCACCGGCCCCCATGCCAACTTCGACAACCTCGGTTTTCGGGTGGTGTGCGGTGCTGGGAGGACTCTGTAACCCTTTTTCCCTTTTTACCCTTTTTACCCTTTTTCTCTTTTTCTCTTTTTCCCGCCTAGCGGCGGATCGATTTTTTTTTTGAGATTTTCTAGGGTGCGTCCTAGGCAGCTTTTGCCTTTTTGGGAGCAGTCCTACAGGACGCGAGCCGATGAAGATGCAAGGTTGGGTTGACGACAATTAAATAGGGCATGATGGACGTTGGATAGATTTTCTCCTATGGCCGTGAGCGAAACCGTCTATATTGAAACCAGTATCTTAGGCTACCTAACTGCTCGACCCAGCAGAGATATTATTGTGGCGGCTAATATTGAGATAAGCTGTCCTTGTGTTTAAACTGCTTGTTGAGATGAGACAAGAGGCGATAGTAAAGGGATTGGGGGAGATTCAGCTAATCTAAGGATAGGCACTTAAAATGCGTCTTAGCCTATTATTTGTGTTAATCTCATCTTTGAAATATCAAAACCCCAAATCGTCTAAGGAGACAATGGCCGCCAATTCTCGGAATAAATCGCCCGTTTTTCTCGGCTGTTCCGGCAGGATCGCTATTTTTTGCCTCTTGATGTTACTATCGGCGGCAATAGGCTGGTTAATCGGTAAACAGTGGGTTAAACACAGCAATCAACCCCAAACCGTTAAACCCGTTTTTGCCACGGAGGAAAATAACTTTAATTCTGCCACAGATCGGGCATGGCAACGGAAAGCCGAGATGAGAAAGCGCCGTCTAGAGTTGGGAATTGATGGTCAGTTTTTTAAAAATCTCGTCAATGAATTGTTTAACCTCCGCTATGGGGATATCAAAGAGGAAAAACAGAAACAGGAACAAAGAGATATTTTAGCAGCAGAAATCCTCGATCGCTTAGAACGTCTCGATTCTGGCACTAGAGAAGCATTAGGTAGCTACGACGAGCAACAGCGAGAAAAATGGCGAGAACAAGTGAATCAGTTACGATTAAGCAGTAGAGTCCTTAATTTACTCACTGATACTGCTTTTTTTCAGCTATTTCCCGAATTGACAGAAAGACCAAATTTTGATAGCGGCTTAGGTCAACTATGGAGTGGTTTGGCCTGGAATCAGTTACAATCTTTACAGTCTGGCCTATCCTACCAAGCGATCGAAAGTTTAGACGCGGGGGGAGAGGAAGTTATCGAGGCAATTCTCAGCGAGGGACAAGGAAAAGCCTATGCAATAAAATTGCGTTCCAGTGATCGGTTAGACTTAAATTTAGAGACGGAAGGCGAAGTTTTACTATCTTTCTACTCTCCCACGGGTAATATTACCCTTTTAGACAAGTCTAGCGATCGGCAATGGTCTGGTCAATTACCCGAAGAGGGATTTTATGAATTAGTTATTCTCCCCCAATCTTCTACCCCTGTTCACTTTCGCTTGCAGTTAAAAGTAAGTCAATGACTTTAACCGTCAGGAGACAGTTATCAGTTATCAGTTATCAGTTTACTGTTTACTGTTTACTGATCACTGAAAAGCTCCCCACTTCCCCACTTCCCCACTTCCCAATTCATAATTCATAATTTATAATTTATAATTCCCACTTCCCCAACCCCTAACCCGCTTTTTTACTTTTTCCCATGTCTCTAACTTTCCAAGCTGTTATCGC
Organism: Microcystis sp. M090S1; assembly: GCF_020246295.1. Classification (NCBI taxonomy): domain Bacteria; kingdom Bacillati; phylum Cyanobacteriota; class Cyanophyceae; order Chroococcales; family Microcystaceae; genus Microcystis; species Microcystis sp. M090S1. The sequence goes on from NZ_JADBTF010000133.1 coordinate 2,115, forward strand.
TAAATTAAATGAATTTTGGTCTGATCGCGGTTGTTTAGTTGCTCAACCCTATGATACCGAAAAAGGTGCGGGAACCATGAGTCCCCACACTTTTTTAAGGGCAATTGGTCCGGAACCTTGGGCCGTTGCCTATGTGGAACCCTGTCGTCGTCCAACGGATGGCCGTTATGGCGAAAATCCCAATCGTTTTCAGCATTACTATCAATATCAAGTCCTAATTAAACCCTCTCCTGATAATATTCAGGAAATCTATTTAGACTCCCTGCGGGTGTTAGGAATTAACCCAGCAGATCACGATATTCGCTTCGTGGAAGATAACTGGGAATCTCCCACCCTCGGCGCTTGGGGTGTGGGTTGGGAAGTGTGGTTAGATGGTATGGAAATCACTCAGTTTACCTACTTTCAACAGTGTGGAGGTATCGATTGTCGTCCCGTGGCGATCGAAATTACCTACGGTTTAGAAAGATTAGCCATGTATCTGCAAGATGTAGAGGCAATTAATGAAATTCAATGGAATGAAAATATCCTCTACGGCGATATTTTCCTGCAAAATGAAATCGAACAATGTACCTACAATTTTGAGGCTTCTAATCCTGAGTTATTATTTAGTTTATTCAGTTTGTATGAACAGGAAGCTAAACAATTAATCGATCGCTCTCTGGTGATTCCCAGTCTAGATTATGTTCTCAAATGTTCCCATACTTTTAATTTACTCGATGCTAGAGGTGTGATTGCTGTAGCTGAAAGAACCCGTTATATCGGCAGAATTCGCAATTTAGCTCGACAGGTTGCTCAATTGTATTTACAGCAACGGGAAGCTTTAGGTTTTCCCCTACAAACGGTTTAGCAATCAGTTATCAGTTATCAGATGGGAGTTTTCAGTTCACTGTTTACTGTTCACTGATAAAATCTCCCCAACCTCAAACCAGCAACTTTGCACCTCATAGGTGCGAGAATTAATATATTAAGTTTTACAAACAGATGCAATATTTCGGGAATCTAACCCAGTTCTAGCTGTATATAATGGGTGAGAATATATCTAGCAGGTAATTTACCTCAAAAGACCCTTTTGTTGGAGGTAATTCCTTACCTTTACTAGCCTATTAGTGCCAGGAAAAAGACCACAATTTTTAAGTTCTAATTTTTTAGACAAGGAGTTACTTTGCTGACACCATCGCTCCCAAAAAATGATCCTGATCCAGTCAAAAGACAAGATCTATTAAGACGACAAAAACAAGTGTACATTTATGATTACGTTAATGGTATCACCCTCGTCAAAGATTTACCTACCCACGAAAACTTTTCTATTTCCTATCAAGTAATGCGGGGTAAAGGTTTCAGTGCTTTAATTGCCAATGGAGTCGCCACAAGGGTAGAAAATATCTTCGATCCCTTTGACAAATTAGAAGATTACGAACAACTTTTTCCCATCCTTCCCCAACCCACAAGCATTAAAACTTGGCAATCTAACACAAGTTTTGCCTACCAAAGATTAGCGGGAGCAAATCCCATGGTAATCCGCGGGATTAGCAGCTTACCAGATAATTTTCCCGTCAGCGATGCTATCTTCCAAAAAGCTATGGGACCCGATAAAACCATTGCCTCGGAAGCCGGTAAGGGTAACTTATTTCTAGCAGATTATGCCCCCCTACACCACCTAACTTTAGGCAGTTATCAAAGGGGGATGAAAACTGTGACAGCACCTCTTGTCCTTTTCTGTTGGCGTGCTAGAGGTTTACGGGGTCAAGGGGGATTAGTACCAGTTGCCATTCAATTGTATCAGGATCCGACCCTACCTAATCAGCGCATCTATACCCCCGATGACGGACTTAATTGGTTAATGGCGAAAATTTTCGTGCAAATTGCCGACGGAAATCACCATGAATTAGTTAGTCACCTCAGCCATACCCATTTAGTAGCGGAAGCTTTTGTTTTAGCCACAGCTACCGAGTTAGCACTTAATCATCCTCTGGCAATTCTATTAAGACCTCATTTTCAATTTACCCTCGCTATTAATAGTTTAGCCGAGAGCGAGTTAATTAACCCGGGCGGATTCGTTGATCGTCTATTAGCGGGGACGCTAGAAGCATCTATTGACCTGATTAAGAGTTCCTATCGTCAAAGATTGGATAATTTCGCCGATTATGCCCTACCAAAGGAATTAGAATTGCGCCAAGTCCAGGATACCTCGCTACTACCAGATTACCCCTACCGAGACGATGCTCTCTTACTTTGGCAAGCAACGGAAACCTACGTCAAAGATTACCTAAGTCTTTACTATACTTCCGACGCGGACGTAAACGAGGATACAGAATTACAAGCTTGGGCGCGAAAATTGATGTCATCTGAAGGTGGAGGCATCAAAAAATTAGTTTCTGACGGAGAATTAGACACTTTGGCCAAATTAGTCGAAGTTGTCACCCAGATAATTTTTGTGGCCGGACCACAACACGCGGCGGTTAATTATCCTCAATACGATTATCTCGCCTTTAGCCCCAATATTCCCCTAGCGGGTTATCAATCCCCTCCCAAAGCAGCTGAGGAAGTGGATATAGATTATATTCTCCGTCTTTTGCCGCCCCAGGCCCAGGCCGCTTATCAATTGGAAATTATGCAGACTTTAACAGCTTTTCAATTTAACCGTTTTGGTTATCCATCCCGAAGTGCTTTCCCAGATCAACGTGCTTACCCGATTTTGGCGGTTTTCCAAGCTAAATTAAAAGCGATCGAAAATGAGATTGATCGGCGCAATTTAACCCGATTTACGCCTTATATTTTCCTGAAACCCTCTCGCATACCCAATAGTATCAATATTTGATTTTAGCCTGAGTTCAAGAGCAACCGAAACCCTAGAAGTGGGAAGTGGAGAGAAGGGAGCGGGTTTTTAAAGTTGGATTGGGAGTTAATCATACTATTAAAAACGGATTTGGTATAGTACCAATTCTCACCCACACAAACTAGACGAGAAACACCATAACAAAGAGCCTCTAAGAAAAAAAGATGTTAGCGATAACATCTTTTTGACATTTTTTACAATTTAACCTCAATATCAACCCCTGCGGGTAAATCTAATTTCATCAAAGCATCGATTGTCTTAGAAGAGGGTTGGTAAATATCAATAATGCGGCGATGGGTGCGGGTTTCAAAATGTTCACGGGAGTCCTTGTCAACGTGAGGGGAACGCAGGACACAATAAATCTTTCTTTTGGTCGGTAGGGGAATCGGTCCGATGGCCGTGGCGTTAGTTCTATTGGCAGTATCGACAATCTTCTCACAGGAAGTATCGAGTAAGCGCCGGTCAAAAGCTTTCAAACGAATGCGAATTTTCTGTTGTTGTAGCGTAGCCATAATTTCACCTATTGCAATTGTCAAGGTACGAGATAAAGACAGTAACGGAGCAGCTTTTAAATTCACTGCCCCGTTAATTAGTAGATTAGCCTACTTGATAATTTTCGAGATAACGCCAGAACCGATGGTGCGACCACCTTCGCGAATAGCGAAGCGCATACCCTGTTCAATAGCGATCGGGTTGATCAGTTCCACGGTCATTTTGATCCGGTCTCCCGGCATGACCATTTCTACAGTGCTGCCATCATCGGCGGTGTAGTCTTGGATAGTGCCAGTTACGTCAGTTGTCCGTACATAGAACTGAGGACGATAGTTTTTAAAGAAAGGAGTGTGACGACCACCCTCTTCTTTACTTAACACATACACCTCACCTTCAAACTGGGTGTGGGGTTTGATTGTACCCGGTTTAGCGATAACCATGCCGCGCTCGATGTCGGTTTTTTGGATACCACGCAGGAGGATACCAGCGTTGTCACCGGCCATCCCTTGGTCAAGACTTTTCTTGAACATTTCGATCCCGGTGACGGTGGTGGGGCGAGTTTCTCTGATCCCGACCAATTCCACGTTATCACCCACTTTCACAATACCGCGTTCGATCCGACCGGTAGCCACCGTCCCCCGACCAGTAATCGAGAATACGTCTTCTACCGCCATCAGGAAGGGTTTATCGATATCCCGTTCGGGGGTGGGGATATAGCTATCTACCGCTTCCATTAATTCATAAATTGCGTCCACCCACTCGTTATCGCCTTTTTGAGCCTTGGGGTTTTTGGTCATGTACTCGAGGGCTTCTTTCGCAGAACCGGCAATAATGGGGATATCGTCGCCAGCGAAGTCGTAATTGGTGAGAAGTTCGCGTACTTCCAGTTCTACGAGTTCCAGTAACTCCTCGTCGTCCACCATATCTTTTTTGTTGAGGAAGACCACCAGGTTAGGTACACCCACCTGACGAGCCAGCAGGATATGTTCCCGGGTTTGGGGCATCGGGCCATCGGCGGCCGAGACCACGAGAATACCACCGTCCATCTGTGCCGCACCGGTGATCATGTTTTTTACGTAGTCGGCGTGGCCGGGGCAGTCAACGTGTGCATAGTGGCGACTGGCGGTTTCGTACTCAACGTGAGCGGTGTTGATGGTGATCCCGCGGGCTTTTTCTTCGGGAGCGGCATCGATTTCATCGTATTTTTTAGCTTGGGCATTACCCAGAGCCGCTAGGGTCATAGTGATAGCGGCGGTGAGGGTAGTTTTGCCGTGGTCAACGTGACCGATCGTGCCGATGTTAACGTGGGGTTTCGTCCGTTCAAATTTAGCGCGTGCCATTTACTTTCTGTTCCTTTGTTTTTTTTTCTTCTTCAGGTGGGTGAACAGTAATCAGTCACCGGAGATCAGTTTTAAGTTAGCAGTTATTAGGGTTGACCGATCGAATTTAAATGATCGGTTTATTCTCACTGCTCACTGGTCACTGGTTACTGATTAGCCGTTCCCTTTACTTTTGGTGATAATCGTCTCGGCCACGTTGCGGGGGACTTCTTCGTAATGGCTAAATTCCATGGTGAAGATGCCCCGTCCTTGGGTTTTGGAGCGAATATCAGTGGCGTAACCAAACATTTCCGCTAGGGGAACTTTAGCGGAGACTTTGGCGATGCCGGTCTCGGTTTCTTGACCTTCGATTTGTCCCCGACGGGAGTTAAGATCACCGATGACGTTACCGATGAAGTCTTCGGGTACTTCCACCTCGACCTTCATCATCGGTTCTAGGAGAACGGGAGCAGCTTTCATCACCGCTTCTTTGATCGCCATGGAACCGGCAATCTTAAAGGCCATCTCGGAGGAGTCCACATCGTGGAAAGAACCATCCACAAGGGTTGCTTTCAGGTCGATAACGGGATAACCCGCTACGATCCCCGATTCGCAAGCTTCTTTCATCCCTTGTTCTGACGGGTTGATGTATTCTTTGGGGATAGCACCACCGACAATTTTGGAGACGAAGACAAAGCCAGATCCCGGTTCACCCGGTTCGAGTTCGATGACGACGTGGCCGTACTGTCCTTTACCGCCACTTTGACGGATAAATTTACCCTCGGCCCGTACAGGTTTCCGCACGGTTTCCCGATAGGCAACTTGGGGAGCGCCCACCGTCGCTTCGACTTTGTATTCCCGGAGCATTCGATCAACCAGGATTTCCAGGTGCAGCTCTCCCATCCCGGCGATCACCGTTTGATTGGTTTCGGGATCAACTTTGACCCGGAAGGTGGGATCTTCATCGGAGAGAGCTTGCAGAGCTTTGCTGAGTTTCTCGATGTCCTGTTTGGTTTTCGGTTCCACCGCCACGGAGATAACCGGTTCGGGGATAAAGAGGGATTCTAGGATAATCGGGTTCTTATCATCACAGAGGGTATCCCCGGTAATGGTGTTTTTCAGTCCGATCGCCGCTCCTAGATCACCGGCGCGCAGTTCATCCACTTCGATCCGTTCGTTGGATTTGAGGATGATCAGGCGAGCGATCCGTTCTTTGGTTCCTTTGGTGGAGTTGTAGGCGTAGCTGCCTTTGGCTAGTACACCGGAATAGACCCGTAGGAAGGTTAAACGACCGAAGGGATCGGCCATGATTTTGAAGGCGAGAGCCGAGAAGGGAGCATCGTCCTTGGCTTCCCGGATTGCCTCGCTGCCATCGGGAAGAATCCCTTTAACGGCGGCTACTTCCGAGGGTGAGGGTAGGTAATCGACAACGGCATCGAGGAGCAGTTGTACCCCTTTGTTTTTGAAAGCCGAGCCGCAGAGGACGGGAACAATTGTACCAGCAATCGTCCCTTCTCTCAGACCGCGTTTGATTTCGGCTTCGGTGAGTTCTTCACCTTCTAGATATTTTTCTAGGAGTTCTTCATCAGCTTCCGCTACAGCTTCCACCAGCTGCACGCGGAATTCTTCGGCCTTTTCCAATAAGTCTTCGGGAATGTCGGTTTCTTCTATGTCTTTCCCTAGATCGTCCTTATATATATAGGCGCGCATCTTGACGAGATCAACGATCCCGCTCAGTTCGCTTTCCGCGCCGATCGGCATTTGGATGGGAACGGCGTTAGTTCTGAGGCGATCTCTTAATTGTTCGTAAACTTTGAAGAAGTTCGCCCCCGTTCTGTCCATTTTGTTGATAAAGGCAATCCGGGGTACTTTGTACCGATCGGCTTGTCTCCAGACGGTTTCTGATTGGGGTTGTACACCACCAACAGAGCAGAAAACCGCCACCACTCCATCGAGTACCCGCATGGACCGTTCCACTTCAATGGTGAAATCGACGTGGCCGGGGGTGTCAATGATGTTGATGCGATGATCTTGCCAACTGGTACTGATGGCGGCGGCGGTGATGGTGATTCCTCGCTCCCGTTCCTGTTCCATCCAGTCGGTAATTGCCGTTCCGTCGTGGACTTCGCCCAGTTTATGAGCGACTCCCGTGTAGAACAGGATTCTTTCTGTTGTCGTTGTTTTGCCCGCGTCTATATGAGCGGCGATTCCGATGTTTCGCACTCTCTCTAGCGGGATAGTCCGTGCCACAGCAACCTCCTTGCTTTGCTTGCCAGTGATGGGATTTTGTTCTAGGATTTTTTACACTATTTACAATTCTATACTTTTCTTGACAGTTTTTTGGCGGCAGCGGTGTAGTCCACCGCCCTTAAAGTATCTTTAAAGTATCTTTTTAGTAACGATAGTGGGCAAAGGCTTTGTTTGCCTCTGCCATCCGGTGGGTTTCTTCCCGTTTTTTGATCGTGCCGCCGGTTTCATTGGCCGCATCCATGATCTCGTTGGCTAGTTTACCTGCCATGGTTTTGCCGCCTCTAGTCCGAGCATAATGGACTAACCAGCGTAGTGCCAATGTACTACCGCGGTTGCTCCGTACTTCCATCGGTACTTGATAGGTGGCTCCACCGACCCGGCGGGCTTTCACTTCCACTAGGGGAGTGGCGTTTTTAACGGCTTTTTCAAATACTTCTAGGGGTTCTTGACCGGTACGTTCGCCGACGGTTTTCAGGGCATCGTAAACGATATTAGCGGCTAGGGATTTTTTGCCCGATCGCATGATCCGGCGGATGGTCATGCTGACTAAACAGCTATTGTAAACGGGATCGGGGGGAATAGGACGTTTTTTGACGTTTTTACGGCGAGACATCGGAATATTCCTGAATTTTCTAGGTTAACTTTAACTTTTGCTTGACAGTCGGATGATTACAGCCCATCTCAAAACCTCTCCTGCGAGTCTTAAGTCTCTTGGGTTAACTTTGACCGGCCCGGTGGGAGTATTTTTTTGGTTAATCAATTTCCTGTTTATTTAGCGGCGGGTTTGGGGCGTTTGGTTCCGTACTTAGACCGCGCCTTTTGACGGTTTTTCACCCCGGTGGCATCGAGGGTGCCGCGAATGATGTGATATCTGACTCCGGGTAGATCTTTGACCCGACCGCCCCGAATGAGGACGACCGAGTGTTCTTGTAGGTTATGACCGATGCCCGGGATGTAGGCTGTCACCTCAAATCCAGAGGTCAAACGTACCCTAGCGACTTTCCGTAGGGCTGAGTTGGGTTTTTTCGGTGTGGTGGTATATACTCTTGTACAAACTCCCCGACGTTGGGGGCATTGTTTGAGGGCGGGAGATTTGGTTTTTCTTTTCGCTTTGGATCTTTCGTCGCGTATTAATTGCTGAATGGTGGGCATGATAGGGCTGTATCTAAGGTTACTCTGAACTCCTATTACCGAAGGTCAAATCGTTGACAAAAGGTCATTCTACCAAATTGTTGCTCTTGTTGTCAAGTCGCTTATTGTGCTTTTCTCCGGTTTAGATGTTAGAGATTGTCTTTTTCTTGGGCGGCGGCGGCACTCAATTCGGACGTTATTAGGCGATAAAATTACAGCTTCGTTGTTTTAGCTTGATGGTGCAATTTTAGCGATAATCATCACCTGATTAATCGGCCAATGTCTGAAAAGCTGTCTCTAGCTAACCTCATTTCCAGAACTGGTGTCTAGACTATTAGCTCTTAACGATATATTTAGAGCGTTTGTACTGGATGCAACCCAGGTGTGCTGCCATAAAATATTGTTAACCTTTGAGGTTAACAATATTACAAGGGTCATCTACAATGGATATTGTATTTAAGGAAAAAAAATTTGAGAACGAATGCAATAGCCAAAGACTACTGAAAAAACAGTATGGAGAGAAGATGGCTAAGAAAATCAGGCAAAGACTCGACGACTTAAAAGCAGTTATTGTCCTGGAGGAAATGCGATCGCTGCCGGGACGTTGCCACGAATTGTTACATAACCGTGGTGGACAACTATCTCTAGATTTAGTTCATCCTCTCAGACTAATTTTTGAGCCGGCTAATATACCGATTCCTCAAAAAGCAGACGGGGGAATTGATTGGAAGAAAGTAACCGCAGTCGTAATTATTGGCATAGATGACACCCATGACTAATACTATTGAGAACAGATATGCACCGGATTTTATTTCTCCACCGGGAGAAACCCTTGCCGAAATCCTAGAAGAAAGAAATATGTCTCAATCGGAACTCGCCCAACGCATGGGCAGACCGAGAAAGACTATCAATGAGATCATAAAAGGTAAAGCGGAGATTACTATCGATACCGCCTTACAGATAGAGTTAGTGTTAGGAACTCCCGCCAGTTTCTGGATAGAGCGCGAAAGACTTTATCGGGAATATTTAGCGAGAAAAAACGAGAATCAAAGATTAAAAGGTTATTTAGGCTGGTTAAAACAAATTCCTTATCGGCAGATGACTAAACTAGGCTGGCTCAAGTTTTATGAGGATAAAATAGAGCAATTACGGGAGAGCTTGAATTTTTTTGCCGTTGTCTCCCCTGAGCAATGGCAGGAGATTTGGGGGAGAAATTTATCGATTGATTTTAGAAAGTCTCAGGCATTTGAGAGCGATCAAGGGGCAATAACAGCATGGTTACGTCAAGGAGAAATAGAGGCATCGAAAATTAATTGTGCTGATTACAACGAGTTGAAATTCAGAGATGCCTTGCGACAAATTCGTTCGTTAACTATTAAGTCTATCGAGGTATTTCAACCGCAAATGATCGAGCTTTGTGCGGCCGCGGGAGTTGCCTTAGCCTTTGTCCCTGAACTTCCGAAAACAAGGGTATGCGGTGCTACCCGCTGGTTAGGTTCTCAGAAAGCTTTAATTCAATTGAGCGATCGATACAAAACAAATGATCATTTTTGGTTTTCTTTTTTTCATGAAGCTGGTCATATTTTATTACATGGGAAACGAACTTTATTTTTAGAGGGGAAAGATATTCAAGATACAATTAAAGAAAAAGAGGCGGATGTTTTTGCGGCTAATTTCTTAATTGATCCTGGAGATTGGCAGAGATTTATCGCCAATAATTCTCTCAGTAAAAAAGCTATTAATCAATTTGCCGAACAACTAGGAATACACCCTGGTATTATTGTTGGTAGAATGCAACATGAGCAAATTACTTCTTATCAAAACTATAATGATCTTAAGGAGAAATATTGTCTAAATACGCAGAATTCCTTTTTGGTATTGACGAGCGACTCCCCAAAAGGAAAACTTCCTATCTCACCATTAAGATAACTGCTGTAAGCGGAGATTACTAAGGATAAATTTGGCAATAATTGACAAAATTAGCATGAGAGAAACAAAGTTGCGATAAAATCAAAAAAAGTCAGGGAGAGGATAGCTATGCTCGATCTTGCGAAATTAGCGGCAAAAATGCCAGGAATCAGTCAACATTTTCAACAGGAAGTGACAGCTAGTCGCGAGCGAGTGCAACGGGCTAAAATTCTTTTAGAACAGGCTCAACAGCAACAGGAAAAACTGCTAGAACTCTATCATAACTGGCACGATCGCCTAATTTTCTCCGTAGCGCTACCGATCGAACCTCTCGACACCCGCATTACTATCCTTCCCGCTCCCGAAAGTCATAGCGTTTTTGCGACGGATGGTTCCCAAATTGCCCCTTCTCACCACGAAATCGCCTACTGTTATCTAATTAATATCGGTAGGATTATGTTGCACTATGGTCAAAATTTGCACCCTCTCCTCGATAGCATTCCCGAAGTCTATTACAAATCAGAAGACCTCTACATTTCTAAACAGTGGGGTATTCGCGTGGATGAGTGGATGAGTTATCGTCGGACGGTATTAGAAAGCCAAATGTTAGCAGAAATGGCTACTCGTTGGGTAAAACCCCCTGGGGCCCATTATGAACCAAATTTAGCCCTCGTGGATGGTTCTTTGATCTATTGGTTTATCGATAGTCTCCCCCCGGAAGCAAAAGATTTAATTTTGCCACCGATTTTTCAGTCTTGGGACGATTTAAAATCAGCTAGAATCCCGCTTATGGGTTATATTAGTGCTTCTCGTAGCACGGAAGGCTTAAATTTCCTGCGTTTACAATCTTGTCCCCATGATACTCCCAATTGCTTGATCAATTGCGGTGATTTAGACCCAGAAAAAACCCCTTGTCGCGTTGTCGATCCTCTCCGGGATGCTTCTCTCTGGGGTTATTTATTGGAACCGGGACAAAGAAGTCCTTTTTGGCGCAGTTCTTTGAAAATACTCGATCTTTATGGGGATGAACATCGCATTTACTTCTGTTATCTCCATGTGGGGACGGAAATCGCTAGGGTAGAGGTTCCTGCTTGGGTGGTGGAGGATCGAGAATTACTCGATCGCTCTTTGAGTATTTTACTGGCCCAGGTGTTAAAAGGTTATGGTTATCCGATCGCCTTAGCGGAAGCGCACAATTTAGCAGTGATTAAAGGTGGCGATCGCTTGCGTTTTTTTGCCCTTTTGGAACAACAGATGATTAAAGTCGGTTTACAGGATGTGGGAACATCTTATAAGGAAGCGAGAAAACGCAGTAGTATCGCTTGATAGTAAATCTGTTGAGTATAGGCTACATATCAGGACAGGCAAAAGGCAATAGGTAAGAGGCAAAAGAGGGAATAAATAGGGTCTGCTGAAAAAGTACGGGCGAAGCATTCGGGCAATAACCTATCGGTGAAACCGTAGATTTTCTATCCGAATGCTTCGCCCCTACAGGACGCGGGCCGATGAAGACGCAAGGTTTTGAAGCGCTATTCTCTCAAAATCTTGCACCTGTTTCGCTCTTAAAGCCACAAAACCCTTACCTTGCCTACATTTCACATTTATT
>NZ_JADBTF010000134.1:0-9000 GCF_020246295.1 Microcystis sp. M090S1
AGAAGCCCAAAATCGCTGAAACTCAGATAGATCAAGGAAAATCATAAATCGAGGTTAACCCTTTGTCCCGTAATGGTTTGAGCCTTTTTTGCTGACCGAAAACGCCTAAGTCCCACTAACAGCTTAACTAATTGACATCCTCGGTCAAGTTCCTGTATAGTGGCTCCCAAAGATTTAGGGTGATGGCTTTAAGCCTTCTCAAAAATTCTTTTCGGCGATTACTGGCAGAAAGCCGCTGAAATTAACTGAAAACCCGGCATGGCGAGTCTATTTGACTTGCGGACAATAATAGCTCCCCTCTCCCCCTGGGATGAGCCTGATGGGTTTTGGCAGTGTATGGATACTTACCGAGAAATGGAAATGCTCAATCACCTTTATGACACTGGACAAGCTAGATGGAAAATATGGTAAAGAAAGCATTTTGGTCGGGCAAAAAGGTCTTTATTACTGGTCATACTGGCTTTAAGGGGTCTTGGCTGGCGTTTTGGTTACTCCATCTGGGGGCAGAGGTAAAAGGCCTCAGTTTAGCCCCCAATACCACCCCCGCCTTATTCGACCAATTAGACTTAGCTCAGAACCTGAGTCATCATATAGGAGATATTCGAGAGGCTGAGTTAGTGGCTCGTTTAATCGCTTCATGGCAACCGGATGTAGTCTTTCATTTAGCGGCACAACCCCTAGTGCGGCTTTCTTATCTTGAGTCGGTGGAAACGTGGAACACAAATGTTATGGGGACTATTCACGTTTTAGAAGCCCTCAAGAGCCTGAATCATCCCTGTGCCGCCGTGTTTATTACTAGCGATAAGTGCTATGAGAATCGGGAATGGGTCTATGGTTATCGGGAAAATGACCCCTTAGGGGGTTATGATCCCTATAGTTCTAGCAAAGCGGGGGCAGAATTGGCGATCGCATCTTGGCGCAGTTCCTTCTTTAAAACCCCTCAAACCCCCATCGGCATTGCCAGCGCCAGGGCAGGAAATGTCATCGGTGGCGGAGATTGGTCCCTAGACCGGATTGTACCCGATGCCATGCGGGCCTTGATGAAGTCCGAAGCGATTCCGGTGCGGAACCCTCTAGCGACTCGCCCTTGGCAGCACGTTTTAGAGCCTTTAGGGGGCTATTTACGGTTAGCTGAGTCGATTTATGAGCAGTTGATGACGGCCAATTGGCAGCAAGACAGCCGGGGGTTATATGGGGCGTTTAATTTCGGTCCGGCTCTAGCCTCTAATCGCCCAGTTAAAGAGTTGGTCGAGTCTATCCTACAACTTTGGCCAGGGACTTGGCTCGATCAAAGTGATCCGAATGCTGTTCATGAGGCTAAATTGCTTAATCTAGTCACAGATAAGGCTTTTCATACCCTAAAATGGCAACCAGTCTGGGATTTTCGGCAAACCCTCAAGGAAACCGTGACATGGTATTATCAAGCGGCCCAAATGGACTCTCAAGATAAGGCACAATTCCAGGAACTTACCCGCCAACAAATCGAATATTATCAAAGTTGTCTGAGCGATTAGCGAACTCAAGGCTGATAATAGTGCAAATTAAGTAATAATTAAGTACAAATTTCTCCCCTGAAAGGAAATTAACCATGACTCAATCTATTTCTCCCCTCAATACAAATACTGAAGCAGAACTGCGAGAGCAAGTCTTTCAAGCCGTACAAGAATACTATAAACACAAATTTCAACCCCGGGCTTTTGTGGCGGGGCAGACCTATATTCCGGCATCGGGTAAAGTATTTGATGAGCAAGAATTAGTCAAATTAGTGGATTCTTCCCTAGATTTCTGGTTAACAACGGGCAGATACGCGGCGGAATTTGAGGAACGTTTTGCCCAGTGGATGGGGGTAAAACATTGTTTATTAGTCAATTCGGGTTCTTCAGCCAATTTAGTGGCCTTAAGTGCCTTAACTTCCCCTAAATTGGGGGAAAAACAACTTAAACCAGGGGATGAAGTCATTACCGTCGCCGCAGGGTTTCCGACTACAGTTAATCCCATCTTTCAAAATCAGCTAATTCCCGTCTTTTTAGACGTTAAATTACCCGGTTATGACCTCGACATCGAGCAGCTGGAATCGGCCTTGTCAGAGAAGACTAAAGCGATTATGATCGCTCATACCCTGGGAAATCCCTTTAATTTAGAAGCGGTGATGGCTTTTGCCGAAAAACATGACCTCTGGGTAGTCGAGGATAACTGTGATGCGGTGGGAAGTCTCTATAAAGGGCAAAAAACCGGCACCTTTGGGCATTTAGCAACGGTTAGCTTTTACCCTGCCCATCACATGACTATGGGAGAAGGTGGCGCGGTTTTAACCAGCGATACCCGCTTGAAAAAGATTGTCGAGTCATTCCGTGACTGGGGGAGAGATTGTTGGTGTCCTCCGGGGGTAGATAATACCTGTAATAAGCGCTTCGGTTGGCAGTTAGGAGATTTACCCTTCGGTTATGACCATAAGTACACCTATTCTCATGTGGGTTATAACCTAAAGATGACCGATATGCAAGCCGCCGTCGGGGTAGCGCAACTGGATAAATTGCCCGGATTTATCAAAAAGCGTCGGGAAAATTTCGACTTTTTGCATCAAAAGTTACAGGAGCTTCAAGATGTTTTAATTATGCCTGAAGCCAGCCCCGATTCTGAACCGAGTTGGTTCGGGTTTCCGATTTTTGTCAAGGAAAATGCACCTTTTAGCCGCAATGATTTAGTTAAGCATTTGGAGGAAAAACGCATCGGCACAAGGCTGTTATTTGGGGGAAATTTACTGCGACAGCCTCTTTATAAGGGGTTAAATTATCGAGTTATTGGGGATTTAAGTAATGCTGATAAAATCATGAGTAGTGTTTTTTGGCTGGGCATTTATCCCGGATTAACGGAGGAGATGTTAACCTATGTAGCAACGACTATCCGAGAATTTTGTCATGGCCAATAAAATTACCGAACTTTTGGGACAAAATTTCAGGTTAAGGAAAATATGGCGGCTCTTCTCGTTTCTGTGTGGAAGGAAGAAGAATAGGGATAATTTTCCAGAAGTATAATGTTCAAAGTTTTGCTAGGCAAGACTTCTAGGAATGGTGCGCCCTGATTATTACAGAAAGTCGAGAAGACCCAAAATATGAAAGTATTGATTACCGGTGCAAGTGGTTTTGTTGGTTCCCATGTAGCAAGGCTTTTAATAGCCGAAGGGTGTGAGGTACACGCACTTGTGCGAGAAAACGGCGAACAATGGCGAATTCAAGATATTCTCCCATCACTACATTTATGGCAATCTGACTTAGTAGCATTTGAAACAGTGAATGCTTATTTACAGAAAATCAAGCCCGAATTGTGTATTCACTTAGCTTGGTATGTTGGGTCAGGAAAACAACTAAATTCTCGGGAAAACTTGAATTCATTCCAGGCAAGTCTCAATTTATTCTCTCAACTAGCTGAAGTAGGTTGTAAGCGGTTTGTGGGTATAGGGACTTGTTTTGAGTATGATTTCAATCTAGGATATTTTTCTGAATCAAGTCCGACAAAACCCATCACCTTATATGCAGCGACCAAGGTGGCACTATTCACTATTTTACAACAACTAGCCCAGAGCGCCGAAGTAGAGTTAACATGGGTTCGTTTGTTTTATCAGTATGGTCCAATGGAGGATGAGCGACGGTTAATTCCGTCGGTTATTTGTTCACTGCTGCGGGATGAAGTGGTAAAAACAACTAAAGGTGAACAAGTTCTGGATTTCCTTCATGTTGAGGATATAGCATCGGCAATTTGGGCAGTTGCGAAGAGCAACGTTTCAGGTGTAGTTAATGTTGGTTCTGGTCAACCTGTAACCGTTGGACAAATATTACTTGAACTTGGTAATTTATTAGGTAAACCTGATTTAATTCATCTGGGAGCTTTGCCTTACCGTCCCAATGATCCAATGTTTATTTGTGCTAATAATGAGTTGCTTAGAAAAAAGACCGATTGGACACCTAAATATAATTTAACAACGGGATTAAAAAATACAATTGAATGGTATAAAGTCCATCTAAATCTAAATAAAATTGAGGAAATTGTAAGATGAGTAAAAAATTAATTACTGTTGTTACTCCCTGCTACAATGAACAAGATAATGTTGAGCTTTTATATACTGAGGTCAAAGAGATTTTTGCAAGATTAGGAAAATATGAATACGAGCATATTTTTATCGATAATGACTCTCAAGATAAAACAGTCAGTATATTAGAGCAAATCTCTCAAAGCGACTCTAGACTGAAAATTATCATTAACGCTAGGAATTTTGGCTTTGTTCGTTCTACCTATTACGGCCTCTTACAAGGAACTGGAGATGCGGTTATTTTAGTCTTCGCCGATTGTCAAGATCCTCCCGAACTAATCGTCGATTTTTTGGAAAAATGGGAGGAAGGCTATCAAGTTGTTAAAGGTATTAAAAGATCGAGTCAAGAGAACTCTTTGGTCTATAATGTAAGAAGATTTTATTATTTTTTAGTTAGAACCCTATCAGAAGAGATTGACTTAACTGCTAGTTTTACCGGCTTCGGTTTATATGATCAAAAAGTGATAGAAGCATTGCGTTTGATCGATGATCCTTATCCCTACTTAAAGGGTCTTATTTCAGAAGTCGGTTTTAAGAGTGCTAAAATCGAGTATCATCAGGAAGTCCGAAAACGAGGTAAGAGTAGTTTCAATTTTTATCGAATGTACGATCTGGCAATGCTGGGTATCACTACCTATTCTAATTTTCCGCTAAGATTGGCGACAATGATCGGGTTCGCTCTATCTCTACTGAGTTTTCTGGTCGGTCTGGTGACTTTGATTTTGAAGCTTCTGTTTTGGAACCTTTTTCCTATAGGAATAGCGGCGATCATTATCGGATTGTTTCTTTTTTCTTCTGTACAGTTATTTTTTATAGGTATTTTAGGAGAATACATTGGTTTGATAAATAGACGAAGCTTAAAAAGACCTCTAGTGGTAGAGAGAGCGCGAGTCAACTTTGATTAAGAGTTACCTAGGGATGTTCTTTAATCTAAATTGTAAAAGACAATAAATAAAGAGGGAAATAAAATGTATCAAATGAATAAAACTGCGATTGATCAATGGCTCAAAGGAGTGGGTATCTTTTTACTTATTTTTATTGATGTAAATTATCTTCTTACCACAAGATTTGGTAGATTAAAAGGAAATGAAAGGTATGAGGCAATGTGGTATCTGTTCATTTTCATTTCAATTGTTGTTTTACCTATATTATTGGGTAAAGTTTTGAACTATTTAAGTTCTATTTTATCAAAAATAATCAATAATTGGCAAGTCACAAATCAAAGTCGTAATCTTGAGTTTTTATTTTCGTGGGGACTTGGTCTTGTTTTCAACACGATAGCAATTCAAAGAATCTTTACCCAAGGATCTGGTCAAAGTCTCCGGTTATATATCAGACCCGAGATGTCATCCAACTCAGATAAGCTGACAACTTATTTATCAAGCTTGAATTTTTCGTTGCTAATTCCAGTTGCATTAATTTTAACAGTTATTTTCTTTTTTCTCTTATATTTATTTTCTCTTCGTAAATTTTTGAGAACATTATTGATTGAGAATATAGTTTTTATTGGAGTTTTAGTGACGGTGACATCAGTTGCTTGGAGTCTGGTTTATACTGATCTATCGAACTTCCATTTTAATGTGGTTCTCTTCCCATTGGCGGCCATTAATAGTGATTCCCCTTTTATTCCCCTTGTTGACGATGGATTTAAAAGTTTATATGGCGGATATTATCTTTTGCTTGGCCTACTATCACGATTAATGGGAAATAGTCTATTGTCTATCAAAATTGTTGTATGTAGTTTGATTGCTCTTCAGATTATTCTTTACTATTTAATAGTTAAAGCCATCTACCAAAATTCGTTGCTCAGAATTTTGGTATTTATTAGCTGCCTATTTTGGAGTTATTTTTATGGTAAGGTAGTAAGTCAAGATTTATACTTTCAATATTTTCCTTTAAGAACTTTATTTCCTTGTCTTCTGCTGGTTACTTTGTTATACATATCTGAAAGAAAATTTCTCGATAAAGCTACTCTTTCCATTGGATTTTTAACAATTAACTTACGAGATTTGCTTCTAGATTTTATAGTGGCAATGGCTCTATTAAGTAATTTTGATTCTGGTATCTCTGTCTTGATTATGTATTTCTTTATTTACATTTGGAATGAGTTTAAAATAGATGGTTTTAGCGCAAAAAACATGATTAAAAAATTAACGGCATTTAGTATAAATCTTATAATTATCATTTTCATAATTATTTTTGGCTTTAGAATTATTGCTGGAGAATTCATAAATTTTTATAATTATATAGGTTTTACTCTTAAATTTGGCTCTGGCTTTTTTGGTTTGCCTTTTCCAGATAATATATGGATGATATTTATGGTTGTTTACGGTTTTAACGTCATACAATCTTTTCAGAGTTCCATTGAGGATAAAAACGCTAAGTATCGTTTTGTAATTGCCATCTGGGGAATAGTTAGCCTCTTTTATTTTGTCAATAGAAGTCATCCTTGGAATTTGATATCTGTATCACTTCCATTTTTTCTTTCCTATGGTTGTTTGATTGATTATGCCTTTAGTTCTTATCGAAAAAAAATGTCTGAATCTGAACCAGAATTGATGCAGAATAAAATGGCATTTAGGGAGTTTTTACCAATCTTATTGCCCGATTCGTTTGATTTGTTAAGGCTCTCCCTTATCAGTGTATTAGTCATGCCCTTTATTATTATCTCCCTAATCGCTTGTGTAAAATTTATCCCCGCAACGATATCCAATTTTCAACGCCCTAAAAGCTATTCACAAATGTCTGCTGTAGCCAGCTTGTCTGAGAGAGTGGCTACATTAGAACAGCAATTAAACCGTCCATCAATTCTCCTTTCAGATTCATTTGAATCCTATTATTATCTTCACAAAAACAGAAAAGTCTTGTTCTATCCCGAGACAACTTCTATTTTATCTGGGGACAATTCTTTTCAGCCCCGTTTTATTGATGCTCTCAATAAATTTAATCCAATTGTCACGGTCTGCCCCTTAAGGAAAGTTTTCAATTACAATCTTCGTGGCACGTTTTTAGAATTACTCTATCAGAACAATTATAAACTTCTAGAATCCCGGAAAAGCATAGATTCTACTATAAAGCGAAGTTGTGATATTTATGTAAAAGATTAGAATTGTAATAGAGTCAGAGAATCTTGACAAAATCCCATAACCTAAAACGAGCCGAACGCTTGGCATCGCAATTGGGTTGACATTGACAATGGTTTATGATAAGAAAGTGGCATCAGTTGTTCACCCCAACCAACCAATGGCTCAAGAAACCCTCCTAATTGCAGCTAACCCACTAGGGATCAAGCTACCACCGACCCAAGATGAGCTACCTTCTGATGATGGTATTCCCATGGAAACCCAGCGACACGGACTGCAAATGCAGTTATTAGTCAGACCGCTCTCCCAGTGGTTAAAAACTCAAGGACGAGAAGCGTTTGTCGGAGGCAATATGTTTGTTTACTTTAGCCCCAATCAAGTGCGGAACGAGGATTATCGCGGACCTGATGTATTTGTCGTTGTGGACGTGCCTCGAAGAGAAAGGAAAAGCTGGGTCGTCTGGGAAGAAGAAAAAGCTCCTGATGTGGTGATTGAGTTGCTTTCTGAGAGTACAGCCAAAAAAGATAAAGAAGAGAAAAAGCTTATCTATCAGAATCGTTTGCGGGTGACAGAATACTTTTGGTATGATCCCTTTGACCCAGAAGATTTAGCGGGACATCGCTTAGAAGGGGGTGTTTATAAATCTTTAAACCCAGATGCTCAAGGCAGGTTCAGCAGCGAAATATTAGGGCTAGTGTTAGTGCGGTGGCAGGGAATTTATGGGGATGAACAAGAGCCGATTACTTGGCTACGTTGGGCAACAGCAGAGGGGCAATTGCTCCCCACCATAGAGGAGTTGGCCGAGCAGGAAAAGCAACGGGCTGAACAGGAAAAGCAACGAGCCGAACGCTTGGCAGCAAAATTAAGAGCGCTAGGAGTTGAAGTTGATGATAGTGTATGAACTAATTGCAGGCATTGTCCACCTACAGGTCTATTTTATAATTAATTTAATGCACCTACTTAGTTGCGGGCAGTTTATGAGAGCTTATTAAATATAGAAAGGACTGTTTACGACAATGACACCATCTGCTATTGATTTACCGACAAAATCAACGATAATCACTTGGGAAAAACTGCCAGAAGATTTCATTCTACCTGACGAACCTGTGGACAACAACTTGCAACCCCTATTAGCAGCAGCTTTACGGGAATCGCTAGAATTAGCAGGACTAATTCTGGAATCGATGCTAATTGCTGCTAATTTTGGCTTATGTGCTACCGTTAAAACTCAAACAGTTGTCAAAGCACCTGATTGGGTTTATATTCCCTCGGTAAAACCGATTCCTGGCGGAAAAATTCGGCGCAGTTATACTCCCCATCTTGAAGGAGAAATTCCTACCATCGTCCTAGAGTTTATCTCGGAAACCGAAGGGGGTGAATATTCCATCAACCCTCACTATCCCTATGGAAAATGGTATTTTTACGAGCAAATCTTACAAGTACCTGTCTATGGAATTTTTCAGCCAAAAACGGGAGAATTAGATGTTTATTGTTTAGTGGCAGGAAAGTATGAGCAGCAGTTGCCAGATGAGAATAATCGTTACTGGATAAAAGAACTTAACTTGTTTATCGGTATCTGGCAAGGAACCAAAGCTGAATTTACTACTAATTGGTTGCGCTGGTGGGATAAGTCGGGAAATTTGCTATTATGGGGCAGTGAGTTAGTAGAGCAAGAAAGGCAACGAGCCGAGCAAGAGCGGCAACGAGCCGAGCAAGAGCGTCAACGAGCCGAACAAGCTGAGTTAGAACTTGAGCAAGAACAAATTGCTCGCCAACGTTTGGTGCAAAAGTTAAAAGAGTTGGGAGTCAATCCTGAAAATCTATAGCCCA
>NZ_JADBTF010000135.1:0-3782 GCF_020246295.1 Microcystis sp. M090S1
CGGGGGTTATAAGGGATGGAACCCTTATCTAGAAAGGAATTTAGCGATTATTGTCAATTGTTTTTTATCTAGAGCGAACTAATCAATTAAGTCTCTTGCCAGATAAGGATTTAGTCGATTTATGTCCCCCTATCGAACCATAACAAGTAACGAAGAGCCAGGAATGTCTCCAGCTGATATGTGGATTGAATACGCCAAAGAATTCCTGGGAGAAACTAGCTATCTAAGCAATAACAAGGTTGTGATTAATTACAATCTATGGTTTTCTGATATTAGTTATCGCCGAAAAATTTCCGCCGCTCTTAATCTAGAGTTTTCTGATGCTGGCTTAAATTATGTTAGTAGTTATGGTGGTGGCAGTTCCTTTGAACAGCAGAACTTTACTGGCAATGCTCAACAGATGGATGTGACTAATCGCTGGAAACTATTTCTTGACAATGACGAGTTTTTGAAGTTAATCAAAAATGATGAGCTTTTACACTATTCCGAAAAAATCTTTGGTAAGCTTCCCGATACCGAGTTAATTTATCTTGGGGCTAATAGATGATAGTTATAATAATACCAAATCCGGTTATTAAAAACTGATTATTTATTTCCCCTTTTGCCTCTTGCCTATTGCCTCTCCTCATAAGTAGCCTATACTCAACGGATTTAGTATAACTGAATAACTGATACAAAATCCTGTTTAAAAGGTATGGGAGAGTGGGAATTAGTAATTAGGAATTAGTAATTAGGAATTATGTAGGTAGGTGTTAAAAATTGTCAGATTCCCCCCTGATCAAGGGGGGACAATTTGGGTGCATCTCAATTGATGGTATAGTAGTCGTTACTGCTATGTGATGATAGTAGTTACTACCGTCGTACCGTCTTTTTTCTTTTCTATTTTTTGTTCGACTTTATCTTTATCTTTTCCGCATCCGCCCATGATATTTCGGTAATCGTATTCTGTAATATCTTGAACTTGATCGTATTCTGAATTGACAAGAACCAAATCAGTAATTTGAAGTTGGGACATTGGAATTATACTCCTAATTAAGAAAAAAGTAGTTGGTTTGAGATTGGGTTTACCTCACTCATCTGTTCCTAGATTAATCGCTCTCCCAGCAGATGACAACCCCCTGGAAGGATGATTTTTGAACATAATTCTAGTATTTTATGTTCAATTTTCAAGGACAGTCCCCAACGAGAAAATAAGGGTTTCCGGTTATTTCGCCAGCAACTTTGAGATGAAAACTGAGTTTTGCCCCCTAAATCCTGAACATAAATCAACTATTTATGTGTTTCCATTCAATTAATTTCTAAGCGCGAGACCACGGTGCGCCCCTACCATTGGCGCGATAATATGATCGTAGGGGCGAATTGCATTCGCCCTCTTCAAAAACCTGGCATTTTTATTGGCGATCGCAAAGCTCTTATTCATCGGCCCGCGTCCTGTAGGGGCGAAGCATTCGGGCACAAGGGACTTGCGCTTTGATAACGTACCTTTTGGGCGAACGCAGTTCGCCCCTACATTGTGGACAAAATCCGTTACCGTAGGGGCGCCAGGAACCTGCGCCCTCCGATCGATCAGGTTTGCTGATCACCCTAATTAGGGTTTGCGGCAAAAAGGTTTTCGTGGGGGCAGGGTGTGGGGTGTAGGTTTTTACCCATTTTCATCTGGTAAATTACCTAATTTTCAGGGAAAAAGTCCCGGAATTTTACCCCCGATCACTGCAAGGGTCAGCACTTTTTGAGGAAAAAAAAGTCTAAAAGTCTTATCCAACAAGGTTTTTAGATTTATTCAGCAGACCCTACTTAAGCGGTTAAATCGATTAACTTTTGTTTTAAAGTTTCCAATCCTAGCCGACGAATAGCCGAGATAAAAACAGCTTGGGGATATTTTTCCTTAGCTATTTCCAAATCGTCGCTTTTTACCTGATCCAACTTATTAAACACCATTAACATTGGACCAGTTTGAATCGGCATCTCCGAGAGGATTTTTAACACCGAGGCAATCTGACTTTCCCAAGCTGGATGGGAGAGATCCACCAGATGGAGTAATGCTTCTGCTTCCGTTACTTCCTCTAAAGTTGCCCGAAAAGCATCCACCAGCGAGGGGGGTAATTCGTGGATAAAACCCACCGTATCGGTTAGTAAAAGGGTGTGAGAGACTTGGGTGAGGGGATCGGTAATAGTTAAGCGTCGGGTGGTGGGATCGAGGGTAGCAAACAGTTGATCGGCGGTATAAACTTCGGCAGCGGTGAGAGCATTAATTAAAGTAGATTTTCCCGCATTGGTGTAACCGACGATCGCCACACTGGCTACATCTTGTTTTTGCCGTTGTTTGCGTAAACGGGAACGATGAGCTTGCAGTTGATCCACCTCATCCTGGAGACGGGATAAACGACGTTGAATAGTTCGGCGTTCTGTTTCTAATTTTGTCTCCCCCGGTCCGCGAGTGCCAATTCCTCCCCCCAATCTCGACATGGCTAACCCGCGCCCAGTGAGACGGGGTAAAGTGTATTCTAATTGGGCTAATTCTACCTGTAGTTTACCCGCTTGGGATTGGGCCCGTTGGGCGAAAATATCCAAGATCACCTCGGTGCGATCGACCACTCTCACCCCGATTTGGTTCTCTAGATTGCGAATTTGGGCGGGAGAAAGGTCGCGATTGAATACAACTAAATTAGCCCCCGAAGTTTGCACCTGTAGGGCGATTTCTGCCACTTTTCCCGAACCGATCACTGTTTGCGGATGGGGATGATCCCGTTTTTGTCGGGTGACTTGCAAAACTTTGCCCCCGGCGGTATCAACTAAACGTTCTAATTCGCTTAAACCGTCCTCGAACTGGCGATCGCTAATACCGTCGGTGATTAAACCAACCAATAGCACCCGATCTTCGGCTGTATCAACGGTTATAGCGGTAAATTCTCGCTGAAACTCCGCCTCTAGTCCTTCCACTAACTCTAAAAAGTCCTGTTTGCTTAAATCCTCTAGATTTAAGGGAGGGGAGACAGACCAGTATATATTACTATTGACATTTGTTTGACTTTGTGGTATGAGATGCGCCAGATAGACTTGCTCCACATAACCGGTCGCCCCACCACCGCGACGGATCATGCCTGTACCGGTTAATGTTAAGATCACCAGCGCGTCTAATCTTTGCAAAGCCATGGCGGTTAAACTGGATTCTTTTGGCGGTTCCTGCTTGAGTTCCGTGGCGATACAACGAATTCCGCAAAGACGTTCGGAACCGTAGCGGGGTAGTTCCAAGAGAGAAAATTGGGTTTGTCGGGGGGTTCCCACTCCCACACGAATTACCTGGCCGCGACGGTTGATATAGGTGCAGAGGGGTTGATGGATATCGGTACTGATAGCCGCCAGTCTTTGGGCGAATTCTGGGGTGGTGAGAGTATCAATAGGCAAGCGTTCATGGTACAGCCTTTGTAGCTGTTTCATCTGACTGGCTTTCAGTCCCTGGGTATTGCCGAAGATGGTATCGATAGGCTTTCCTCGCAATTAGGATTTTATATATTATTGTAGCGATTATGAGACTCGCTGCTCCTTGAGGGCGTTTCTCATCAAGATGAAGTGTAACCTAATTTGGTGCTGATTCAGAAGTAGTGATGACGGCTTAACGCTTTACCGAAAAATTGGGTTTAAAGCCTCGCCCTTTGAGGGCGACTTCTGACTGACGGACACATTTTTCAATACAAAGACAAGTACTGTTATGTGAAAGCCTCAAACTCCTGAATAAAAGAAAAGGTAATTTTGCCATAATAATCCTGACGAGCTTTGCGAGA
>NZ_JADBTF010000136.1:0-11500 GCF_020246295.1 Microcystis sp. M090S1
ACGTTCACCTGATTATCGATTACAAGCCTGACATCGCTTTATCCAAACTAATCGCTAACCTTAAAACAGTTAGTAGTCGCTTAATTAGAAAGGAATTTCCGGATTTGGCGGCCAAGTATTTCGACAACAAACCCTATTTTTGGACGGGAGGTTATTTCGTGGCTAGTTGTGGCGGCGTTACTGTCGAACAACTAAAAAAATACGTCGAGAACCAAAAAAACTCCCCGAAAGTGGAAACGCTACCGCGTTAGTTTCATTCCGGTGGCGATTTATCTCCCGTTAACTGCGTAGCGGTTTAACGGGAGTCCTCTCGCGACCTTGAGATAGCAGCGGCCTTTCTCCACGGCTGATCAGCAGTAAAAACTATTTTGTGTTTTTTTGTAAAAAGTAATTTTAAATACAGAAACTTTTTTTAGAATGTATAGATAAGTGACTAGGAAAAATTCAAGAATACTTTCTCACCTAGCCCGACCTTTTATACTAACCGATTAAGAGGATAATTACCGTGAAAACAGCGAAATATCCCGAAAAAATTGCCGCTCTCTGGACAACATTCCTCTTGGGAACCCTATTTCACACCCAACTGGGTTTAATGCCGCTCTTCCATGGTCAATCGATCGTCGAGAGTCATCAAACCAGCAATCTCGATCCGATTTTCTGGGGAATGTTGCTCTTTTTTTTGCTGCCAATGTTAGCGATTATCGGGGTCAATTTTAGCGAAAGTCGCTCCTTGAGAAAGTCCCATTTCTGGCTGACAATTCTCTATTCTGTCTTGAATTTAGCCCATCTGATCGCCGATCTTCTGGTCAGACCGATCGCCTGGTATCAAATCGCTCTCATGGCAATTTTATTGATCATCGGACTGATTTTAAATCTAGTTTCCTATCAATGGCTGCGGTTAGCGATCGCCCATCCGCGCGATTTCTCAGAAAGTCATTAGCAGTGCCAAGATCAAGAGGTGGCCGGTTGACTAACTGATTCAGACAAGAGGATGCCTTTTGATCTCAAGTTGGTGCTTATTAAGGCAAAAGGAAGCTTAAACCGTAGCTAAAGCGATTTTTTTGAAAATATAGCTTAAAAAATCCAATTAATCCCTATTATTCCCCAGATCAGCCCATAAATTGCCCCTATTTCCTGGCCGCCGCTGCGACCACATCTCACCAAATATGGAGCTTTTTAGCTATGATGGTTCAGAAGCAAGCCAATAAAGGGAACTTTCGGGGCTTGTTATTCATCAAAAAACTCCTGATCGCAGGAGTCAAATAGACTATATAGTTCAGATTAACGGCAAATATTGGTTAATAGTAATAACGAGGTAATTATTTTGATGAAATCTCTCATTCGTTGGACAGCAACTCTTGGTTTAGTAGGAACGACAATGTTGACTTCGCTGCTGGGCAGCTATTCTAAAGCACTCGCTTTACCAGAAGAACAAATCGTCAAAACCTTGCAGTCTGTACCTGTCTTCGCTATTGCCGATGATCAAGGAGTTCCCCTAATTGCCGTGGGAGAAAAAGAACAGAAATTCACGGGAGTTTTTATCAGTCGGCAGGACGCACAAAACTTTTTTGAACGACTGAAAAAAGAGAATCCTGAAGTGGCCAGCAAAGTTAAAGTTCAGCCTGTTTCTTTGGCACAGGTCTATAAAATGCAAACCAGTCAAACCGATCAAAATCGTCTAATTATCGATTTTGTTCCCAAAGAGTCGGAAGTAGAATCAGCGAAAAAACTGCTCAGTGAAAGAGGTCAACAATATCAAGGTGGTGTACCTTTATTTGTGCCGAAAGCAGGAAAAGAGAGTAATTTTCTGGTGATCAGTCGCAATAATCAGGATTTGATTCCTTTCTTCTTTGAAAAGGCCGCCGCTTTGCAAATGGTAGAACAATATAAAAAAGCTAATCCCGCAGAAGCGGCCACGGTGAAAATTGATGTTATTCCCTTAGAAAATGTCATCGCCACCCTACAACAAAGCAACGATGAAGCTTTAACTAAAATTCTCCTCTATCCTAGCCAAGAAACGATTGATTTTATTCGGGCAAATAGCAACCAAAAGGCTCCCAACCAACCCCCAGCAAAGCCCTAATAATAATACCAATAATCCCCCCGCCCCCAATCGTTAAGTCTTGTGTCTGCTAGTATTTCCGGTCAAGAATTAAGTCAATGGCGACAACAGGCGATCGCCGATTTAGAGCAAGCGCAACTATCTCCGAAAGAAGTGGATATCTTTCTGCAAGCAGTGACAGATATAGATACTCTTTCCCTGCGCTTACAATCCTTTCGCGAACGAGAAAAAATCCCTTTGAGTTATTCTTGGTCGGAAATTACTAAACGCTGGCAAAAACGCCTTCAAGCAAGGGTTCCCTTACAGTATTTGCTCGAATCGGTGGTCTGGCGTAATTTTACCCTCAAAGTCTCCCCAGAAGTATTAATTCCTCGTCCCGAAACCGAGTTATTAATCGATATTGTTGGAGAAACCGTCAGAGGAGAAGACGGGGGAATCTGGGTAGATCTGGGAACTGGTAGCGGCGCGATCGCTATTGGTTTAGCCAGTATCTTGACAAAAGCAGAAATATATGCTATTGATTACAGTCAAACGGCTTTAGCGATCGCCAAAGAAAATATCATCAATACCGGTTTTGCCGACAGAATTATCTTAAAACAGGGTTCTTGGTGGACACCCCTAGAGAAGTGGAAAGGACAGATTAGCGGTATGCTGTCCAATCCTCCCTATATTCCCAGTGCAGAAATCCTTGACTTACAAATTGAAGTGCGGGAACATGAACCCCGTTTGGCCCTCGATGGAGGTGAAGACGGATTGACCGCGCTGCGCTATCTAGTGGCCACTGCTCCCGATTATCTGCGATCGGGAGGCCTTTGGCTAGTGGAAATGAGAGCCGGTCAAGGGGAAAAAGTAGCGCAAATGCTGGAAAATCAGGGCAATTATCGACAAATTCAGATTATTAACGACCTAGCAGGTTTCGATCGCTTTGTTTTGGCCGAGCGAATTTAGCGCAATGCAGCCGCTTCGCAGTCCCGCAGCCAGAGACGCACCGCTTGGCCGATGGTGCCTTGGCTGGTTTCTAGGGGAGGTAAGGGGACTTGAGCGGGTTCCAGGGCAGCTAATTGACTGTAAACCGTCACTAATCGCCATCCTTCCCCAGTTTTAGTTAAAAATAACCAGTGATAATTCTGGAGAGTGACAAAGCGATTTTTGCTATACTGACGCTCTAAAGTCGTAAAAAAAACCTGTTGAGTGTCATCGGCAATTTGACCAGAATATTGACTGGCAGTTAAAGGTAGGGGTGTAAATTCGGGACGACCGGCAATAATCACAAAAACCGGTGTAGATAATTCTTGATCGATTTGGGAGCGGGTAATAACTCGATTAGCATAACTGGGTAAATCTGACAAGAGGCGATCGACTAAAAGATTTAAATCCTCCGGACAGCTAGAAAGAGGACGACTAACTGCTGGCAAGTTAATCCCGAAAATAACCAGTAATACCCCTAAATATCGGCTAATTCTTGACAAATTTTTGCCCATGCTACCTTTGGCTCCTCGGCACCGGTGATCGGTCGTCCAATTACTAGATAATCAGCCCCAGCTTTAAGCGCTTGGGCCGGAGTCATCACCCGACTTTGATCCCCTTTCGTTGACCAGGAGGGACGAACTCCGGGGCAAACTAAGAGAAAATCCTCTCCACAGACGCGCCGCAATTGCGCCACTTCTTGGGGAGAACAAACCGCCCCATCAATTCCCGATTCTTTGGCCAATAATGCCAGATTTAAGGCATATTCCGATAGTTCTAGGGGAATTTTGAGGTCGAGGGCTAATTCGCGGGCGTTAAGGCTGGTTAAAACGGTGATAGCGAGAAGTTTTGGCGGCGATAGCAGGTCAGAGATTGCCCCCTTAGCCGCCGTCAGTGCTTGCCGTCCGGCCGTAGCGTGCAGGGTGAGTAAATCCACTTGATAGCGACTAGCTGAACGACAGGCCCCGGCGATTGTATTGGGAATATCATGAAATTTTAGATCGAGAAAGCTGTTTTTTTGTCTTTCTTGCAGAATCCCTAGAATTTCTGCACCGCTACTGACAAATAATTCTAGTCCCACTTTCCAAAAATTGACTTCCGGCAACAGATCAAGCAGTGCGATCGCTGATTCTAAATCCGGCACATCGAGAGGAACAATAATTCGGTCTGAGTTGGTCATATTGGGGTGATAAATCAGAGAAAAATCCAATCGGCAAAAGTGGCAGCCTGTCCGCAGTAAATGCCATCACGATCGATGATATTCCAAACGATCGCTTTTTCGATGCGAAATAGTTGACCGTTTTTCGTGATCCTTACCCCGTGATAATCGTTGATATAGCCTTGTTTTTTGACTAAATCCAGCATTTTTTGGCGTTCTTTGGCGATTTCCTCCCCCTCTACCGTCGCTCGCGAAGGAGTTGTTAATAATTCTGGCCAAGTTAAACCCCAGAGATCGAGGGCACCGCGATTACCATAGTTGAAGATCGGATTAGTTTGTGTGCCGTGGGAAACCAGCACAAAAGGGGCATAAAAGAGCATTTTACTCTGTTCTTTGCCAGTACCGATCCGGGGTAAAAGCGATCGCCCGATTAATCGTTCATAATTATCCAGCAGCAATTCTGTCCAAGCTATAATAGCTAAATCTTCCCAAATTTCCATAAAATTATCTTGAAAAACCGGTTTAAGTAGGGAGGCACAATTATTGGTAGGATGGGTTAGCGGTAGCGTAACCCGTGCGGGTGTTGGGTTTCATGCTTCAACCCAACCTACGTTCATCTTATATTTAATTCCACCCACCCACTTAATCTTCCCTTTGCCAATATTTATAGGCCGCGTAGGCTAAAGTAATCACTCCCGTCAGAATTGCCGACTCATCCACTAAAAATTCCGGATGGTGAAGGGGGGGATTGAGGAGGTGAGGAGAACCCACTCCCAGACGGAACATTGTCCCCGGGGCCTGTTGCAAATAAAGGGAAAAATCCTCGGCCCCCATGGAGGGTTCCGAGAGAATTAAAACCCGATCCTGTCCCCAAGCTTCTAAACCAGCTTCTTCGACTAACCGGGTTAAAAATTGGTCATTTTGTACCGATGGCACGCCCCGGCGATAATTTACTTGACATTTAGCGTTATATGTGCTACAGACATTCGTGACCAAACTCTCGATCCATTCCGGGAGATGGGCGTGGGTTTCTGGGTGCAGCGATCGCACGGTTCCTGCCATGCGTACCTGATCGGCGATGACGTTGGGGGCGCGACCACCGCTAATCTGCCCGATGGTGAGGACAATGGGACGCAAAGGGTTCTGAGTCCGACTAATTGCCTGTTGCAAAGTGGTGATTACTTGGGAGGCGATCCAGATAGCATCGATCGCCTCGTGGGGCCGGGCCCCGTGGCCGGATTCCCCTTGAATAAAAATCTCCAGATCGTCGGCAGCTGCAGTTAAGGCCCCGTAACGAACTCCGATCGATCGGGCCGGAATCGAGGGGAAAACGTGCAGCCCCAAAACGGCGCTGACATCCCGCATCACCCCTTCCCGGATCATCCAACTGGCCCCCTGGGCGATTTCCTCTGCTGGTTGAAAGAGAAAGCGTATTTTTCCCTGCAAAGGTTCCGAGAGACGGGAAAGCACCATCGCCACCCCTAAACCGACGGTAGCATGAACATCGTGACCGCAGGCGTGCATAATCCCCGGTTTGCGGGAAGCAAAGTCTAAATCGGTTCTTTCTTGGATCGGTAGGGCATCCATATCGGCGCGGATGGCTAAAATCCTTCGATCACTGCCTTTTCCCGCCAATTCTCCCTTAACTCCCGTTTTTCCCACCGCTTCCTGCACCGATAGACCACAGGAAGACAAAACTCCGGCAATATAGGCGGCCGTTTGATATTCTTGCCCACTTAACTCTGGATTCGCGTGAATGTGGCGGCGAATCTCCACTAATCGGGGTGCGAGACTCTCGGCTATGTTTTTAATCTCGGAGAGCATGAAACCAGTTTTACAGTATCTTTAGAGTTAATCATAGAGCATTTTTTACCTGAAAATTCGACTTGGCTGATTTTAAGTCTGCATTGTCTTCTCGGCATTCTTTCAACCCTGGACTAAGCTAATTTGTCAATAGGATGCAGGAGTTACTATTCATCTGTTGATTCGGTAACGCCTCTTGAGAGAATATTCCAGCTATGATAGGAAACATTGTCTAGTTAGGAAAAAACATGGTTCAGTCTTCCGAAAAAATTGAAGTTAAGTACGGGGAAAGAGAAATTGCCGAAGGAACATTAATTACTTTCCCCAATCCACGCCCTGGCAGAAATTACGATATTCAGATCACTCTGCCGGAATATACCTGTAAGTGTCCCTTTTCCGGTTATCCCGATTTTGCCACTATTTATCTTAGCTACGTTCCCGATCAAAAGGTGATGGAATTAAAGGCGATTAAACTTTATATTAATAGTTATCGCGATCGTTATATTTCCCACGAAGAAGCAATTAACCAAATTTTAGATGATTTGGTGGCCGCTTGCGAACCCTTGCAGATGAAAGTTAAGGGGGATTTTCATCCCAGAGGTAACGTACATACCGTGGTGGAGGTGATGTATAAAAAAGAATAGCATAATTGTCTAGTTTGGGGATGGGGTTGCCTCCATCCCTTGCTGTTCTAGTTTTTGTTGTTCAAGTTTTTTTGCTGTTCGAAGGTCTGTAGCCAGTCAACAGGAGAAGATGCTCAAGCAGGTTATATCGCTATCTTGTCCTTTGTCTGATAGGTTTTATACTAAATCCGTTGAGTATAGGCTTACATATCAGGACAGGCACTCATGCAAGAGGCAAGAGGCAAAAGGGAGAATAAATAATCAGTTTTTAATAACCTGGTTTAGTATTACTCATCGAATCTATCCTCTCCTTTCTGTTGTTCGTGTCTCTATGGTTGATCCTTAACCCTTGGCACAACCCGAAAGAATTGTAAAAGTTAGGGTCATTAAAAAAAGCTGGGATTATCATTAAAGTAGTCCGAATCGTGATCCTGATTTTATGTCCCAGAAAAATGAAATTCTTCCGCTGCTGTTGACGGTTATGGTGACATCGGCACTTTTAGGAGGAATTGCTTGGTGGTTGCTCAACAAAACCTTTCCCAATTTCAATGATCGATCTAATTCTTCCTCCTCGAATAATCAAATTTCCGAAACGTTAGCTGCGGTTAAAAATGTCCCGGAAGGATTATTTAACTACGGGGGAAGTACCACTTGGGCCCCGATTCGCAAGGAAGTGGACTTTATTATCCAGCAAGTCTGGCCGAAATTTCGCCTCGTCTATACCGATCCCACTACGGGAACCCCCGGCACCGGCAGCGGTATTCGGATGTTAATCGAGAATCAATTGGCTTTTTCCCAAGCATCTCGATCGCTCAAAGATGAGGAAATACAACGCGCTCAACAACGGGGATTGACCTTAAAAGAGGTTCCCGTGGCTATCGATGGAATTGCGATCGCAGTTCATCCCGATTTACCGGTTTCCGGTCTAACAATTACCCAGTTAAAAGATATTTATACAGGAAAAATTCGCAATTGGCGGCAAGTGGGCGGGCCTAATTTAGCCATTATTCCCTATTCCCGACGCAAGGAAGATGGGGGAACCGTGGAATTTTTTATCGATCAGGTTTTAGAAAAAGCCTATTTTGGGGATAATATTCAGTACGTTTATAGCACGACTCCTGCTCTCAGAAAAGTTTCCCAAAATTTGGGAGGAATTTACTATGCTTCTGCACCGGAAGTAGTTCCCCAGTGTGGAATTAAAACTTTACCCCTTGGTAAAAGCGAAAATAAGTTAGTTGCCCCCTATCAAGAACCTTCGATCCCGTCTTCCCAATGTCCCCAGAAGCGTAATCAACTGAATGAATTAGCTTTTCAAAAGGGAGAATACCCGATCACCCGTCGTCTTTTTGTTATTATCAAACAAAATGGTCAATTAGACGAACAAGCGGGGGAAGCTTACGCTGATTTATTATTAACCGATCAAGGACAGGAATTAATTGAAAAAGCCGGTTTTGTTCCCTTGAGATAATTTAATCCAACTTCTACAAATCTAGGTTAAAGTGAATTTGAGCAATTTTCATCTGAGTGTGCGCTTGATTGGGCGCATCCAGAGGACTGCTACTCCCAGTTTTGTCCAGATTTTCGGCTATCCCGTCGAAATCATCCCTCAGTGCGAACGATTTTTACCGAACAAGCAGGGCATCGATGACGGTGGGATTTACACCTTATGTCGCTACTATCCCACCTATGTGCAACTGGCAGTGGTAGCCAACAACCCTGACGAGCAAGCCATTTGCGCCCAATACCTGCGCCATAATCGCGTCAGATACTTTGCTTTGATCTAAAATTGAGTCAGCAATATCTAATTTGGAGTCTCAGGCAATGGAACCAATTTCTCTAATTCTCGCTGCGTTGGCTGCTGGTGCGGCGGCTGCTGCTAAGGATACGGCAGGAACAGCCGTTAAGGATGCTTATGAGGGTTTAAAAGCGTTGATTAAGAAGAAATTTGCAGAAAAAGGGAAAACAGATGATAGTGATATCGTCGATAAACATGAGAAAAAACCAGATTCAGAGGGGGTAAAAACACTGCTCAAAGAAGAGTTACTTGAAGCAAAAATTGATAGAGATGCAGAGGTTATTAAGACAGCAGAAGAATTACTTATAGCGGTGTGCAGTCGTATGAGGTACAGTGTCACGAGCTATAAACCATGCTAGGCAAAGCTTGGTCTGTATCTCACTCAAGCGCTTACCGCTATAAGCAATTAAAACCTGAAGAATTTGCCGCAGGTAAGTATAATATTAATGTTGGTGGTGATATTAAAGTAATGGTGGGAGATGGTACTTTTAAGGGAATTGCAGGAGATATTAGTGATGGAAATATTAGTCAGAACATTAATTAGTTGAGGATTATTTAGGAGGGAAATTTATGTCAATTACTGTTGAGGTAGAACTTAAAGATTTTCTAATTCAAATCAATCAAAAGTTAGACAATCTTCAAAAAGATGTTACTGACATTAAGATTGAACTTAGTGAAGTTAAAGGTGAAATTAAGCGTCTGGAGGGAAAAATTGATGGTGTCGAGAAGCGTCTGGAGGAAAAAATTGATGGTGTCGAGAAGCGTCTGGAGGAAAAAATCGATGGTATTGAGAAGCGTCTAGAGGGAAAAATTGATGGTAGTGAGAAGCGTCTAGAGGGAAAAATTGATGGCTTGGAAAAGCGCTTAGAGAATCAAGAGTTCGTCAGTCGAGGGATTTTAGTCGCTTTAATTGTAACGATTTTAGGCGGTTTGGCTAAATTGTTTGGTTTAGTAGGAAGTCCTTAAAGAGTGCTAATTCTAAAACTGCAATTTAAAGTTAACTTGAAAAGAATAATTTTGGGGTAGCAAAAATGACTGATAAAAGTTATTATTCAGAAATAGGGGGTGATGTTAAAGGTCTTATTGGTGATGGTGAATTTAAGGGAATTGCGGGTGATATTAGTGGGGGTGTAATCAACCAATATATTATCACCCAAAAGTCAGGAGTTGAGATTCAGTCTCAAACTTTAATTACGGGTTCACCTTATTTGGGTTTAAGGAAGTTTGAGGTAGATGATAAGGATAAGTTTTTTGGTCGAGATAATTGGATTATTGAGTTAACTGATTATTTAAAGCAAAAGAATGTTTTATTGCTTTTAGGTGCGTCGGGAAGTGGTAAGTCTTCTCTAGTTCAAGCGGGTTTAATTCCTAAGTTAAAGGATAATTTTGGCGCGAATAAATTGGTTAATTTAACTTTTGTTCCTGATGTTAATCCCTTTGAGTCTTTTTATTGTCTTTTAAGGAATAGATATACACAATCCGAAGCACAATTAGCACAAGCTGTTAAGGAAGATACTTTAATTAAGGTGGTTGAAGGATTAAAAAATAATTCTGATTTATGGTTTATTTTTATTGACCAATTTGAGGAATTATTTACTCGTACACCGAAGACGGAAAGAGATATTTTCATTAAAAGTTTGATTAAATTAATTGAAAATAATAATAGTTTAGTTAAAATTGTGATGACGATGAGGGCGGATTTTTTAGATAAATTAAGTCCTTATCCCAGTTTAGGAAAAATCCATGATCAGTATAGCAAGATGTTAACGGATATGGATGAAAGTGATTTAAGATTAGCTATTGCTGAACCAGCGGCGAGAAATGGGGTAATCTTTGAAAAGGGATTAATTAATCAAATTATTGCCGATTTTTATGAACAGGCTGGCTCTTTACCTCTGTTACAATATACGTTAGATTTATTGTGGGAAAAAAATCATATTCAAGAGCGGGTTTTAAATATTAAGATTTATCAAGAGATTGGTGGGGTAACGGGTGCGCTAGAAAAACAAGCGGATAAAATTTATAGTAAATTTGATGAACAGCAACGGAAAGCAGCAGAGGAAATTTTTCTAGAGTTAATTAGTTTAGAAGGGGAAAAAGCGGTTAGCAGAAGGGCGGATAAATCGAGTTTTGAACAGGAGGAAATGCAAAGGGAGGTTCTCTATCAATTGATAGATAATCGTCTTTTGGTGAGTAAGGGAGAAGACGGGAAGGCGACGGTTGAGGTGGCACATGAGGCGTTATTACGTTCTTGGCAAGTGTTACAGGATTTAATTCGAGAAAAAGAGGAGATAATTGTTCTCAGAAGTCGTTTATATGCTGATGCTAAACAGTGGGATGATTTACAGAAGCAAGATGCAGTAAAAGCGAGTAGTGAGCTTTGGGGAGGTTCTAAGTTAGCTAAAATTGTTGAGTTTCAAAAGAATAATTCTCTGCCTAATTTAGATACTGTGGCGATAGAGTTTATTAAGGCGAGTATTAGTCAAGCAGAACGACAAAAAAATGAAAAAATTAGAACAGCGCGAAGGATTGCGGCGGTTTCTTTGGTGGCGGTGGTGATTAGTACGGGATTGGGTTGGATGGCTTGGAATAAGACAAAAGAAGCCGAATATAATCAAGCTGAGTCTCTTGGTAGATATTCCTTATCTCTATTGAATGAACATAAAAACTTGGAGGCTTTCGTTGAAGCGATTAAAGCGGGAAAAATTCTACAAAAGCAGCAGACGTACAACAAGGAGGTGACTAATGCCTTACAGGAACTTCTCAACCGCAAAAGTGAACGCAATCGCTTAGAGGGGCATGATAGCGCTGTCACAAGCGTTAATTTTAGTCCCGACGGCAAGACTTTGGTGAGCGGTAGTGATGACAAGACTATCAAACTCTGGAATGTAGAAACAGGCAAAGAAATCCGCACCCTCAAGGGGCATGATAGCACTGTCATAAGCGTTAATTTTAGTTCCGACGGCAAGACTTTGGTGAGCGGTAGTGCTGACAAGACTATCAAACTCTGGAATGTAGAAACAGGCAAGGAAATCCGCACCCTCAGGGGGCATGATGAGCTTGTCACAAGCGTTAATTTTAGTCCCGACGGC
>NZ_JADBTF010000137.1:0-5010 GCF_020246295.1 Microcystis sp. M090S1
AATAGGCTTTTCGAGGGTAATTCTTGTTTTAATTCTCCATGTACGCAGTCTTTAAAAGCCTCTATTTCGTTCCAAGACACGATTAAGAGTGGCTTTTAGGCTAAGTATAATTACTCATCGCGTAAGTGAGATGCTCCCGATCAACTTTCTTGCTGGTCAATGGCCAAACGAGGGATCGATCCCTGTATGCTGGTAAGTATAGATAATAACTAGGTAAAGACTTTCTTCTCCATCTGCCAAAAGTGAAGCAAGCTTTACCGCTTTTGAATACTCTCTCACAGCCTCACAGACAGATGGTATTATGTCCAGAAGAAAGAAGAAGTTTCCCTGTGGTCACAAGGGTTATGGCCAAGTCTGCCATCATTGCGCTCAACTAGATGCCGCTTGGGAAGAAAGAAAACGTCAAAAAAATGCTTGGGAAGCCACTTTTTCCCAAGATCCGATCGATCTGCGGGAATTACCGAAAAATGTGGTACTTAAAGCTAGGGAAATCCTGCAAGGATTGCAAAATCACCGCAATTATCGAGATTTCCACGGTAAACGATTGCGACACGATCGCTTTATTATCAGTATCCCCGTTACCCGCAATTATCGCCTCATCTGTCGCGACCACGGCAATCTCCTCGTCCCAGAAGCGGTCATCTCTCACGAGGACTATAACGTCTGTAAACCGGGTAGGTGAAGCTAATCTTTAGGTTGCTTGGGAAGATTTATGTCTCCCCAAAATCCGGCAGCCAATTTTGATCGAGAATCTCCTCTAGACTAGCTAACAATTCCACAGGGAAAATACTGGCATCTAATTGGGTTTCGTCAATAATCAGATGGCGAGCATCGAGATAACATTTCGCTAAAATTTCTCTTAAATAGGACTTTAAACTGGGACTATCTTCTAAAAGATCGGCAATTTGTAGGCGAAAATTTCTGATTTCTTTTTTCCATGCTGCTTGATTGTAATCTCGTTGCGATTGCCAGTAAGTTAACTTTAGTAAATGCTCTAAAAGTCGAGTTAAGAGACTCTTAAGCGCTCGTCGATTATTTTTTCCCAAATCTGCCAACTCCTCTAATAAATTCTGCCAATCTACTGCTTGAAAATCGCCTTGACGCAATTGGTTGATAGTGGACTCTAACCAAAGTTGATAATCGCTATCGTAGAGATTTGGGATAGTAATATTCATGATTTTTTACTCCTTAATTGCACTTTTCAGAATCATTGCTGATAGCTTCCCAATCCGGCAGCCAATTTTGATCGAGAATCTCCTCTAGACTAGCTAACACTTCCACGGGGAAAATACTGGCATCTAATTCGGTTATATCAATAATTATCTCCCGGGCATCGGTGTAACATTCCTCAAGTATCTCGGATAAATAGGGTTTGAGACTGGGACTATCTCTCAGTATTTTCTTGATTTGTTTCCGAAAGGTTCTAATTTCCCCTTTCCATGATGCTTGATTATAATCTCGTTGGGATTGCCAGTAAGTTAACTTCAGTAAATGTTCTAAAAGTCGAGTTAATAAACTTTCTAATGCTCGTCGATTATTTTTACCCAAATCTGCTAACTCCTCTAATAAATTCGGCCAATCTACCGCTTGAAAATCCCCCCGACGTAATTGGTTGATAGTGGACTCTAACCAAAGTTGATAATCGCTATCGTAGAGATTTGAAATGGTAATATTCATCATTTTTTACTCCTTAATTGCACTTTTCAGAATCATTGCCGATAGCTTCCCAATCCGGCAGCCAATTTTGATCGAGAATCTCCTCTAGACTAGCTAACACTTCCAGAGGGAAAATACTGGCATCTAATTCGGTTTCGTCAATAAGCAGATGGCGAGCATCGAGATAACATTCCGGCAAAATTTCCCTTAAATAGGACTTTAAACTGGGACTATCTTTGAGAATTTTTTTGATCTGAATCCGAAAATTGCGAATTTTTTTTTTCCATCCAGCTTGATTATAATCCCGTTGGGATTGCCAGTAAGTTAACTTCAGTAAATGTTCTAAAAGTCGAGTTAATAAACTTTCTAATGCTCTTCGTTCACTTTTACCCAAATCTGCCAACTCCTCTAATAAATTCGGCCAATCTACTGCTTGAAAATCCCCTTGACGCAATTGGTTGATAGTGGACTCTAACCAAAGTTGATAATCGCTATCGTAGAGATTTGGGATGGTAACTTTGATCATTTTTAAAATGGGTAAAAATCAGGAGTTAAGCTGCAGGTATCCAAACTATAGGAGAAATTTGGGCTAATCAATCAGCTAGTTTTGCCAGTTTAGCCGAATTATCCTCAATCACATCTAACCGCGCAAAAAAACGCCAAAAAGAGTGATAATAAACCTAGCTATTCCCAGAGTAACAAGAAAAGCCCGATGGTGAAAACAGTAATAGGTGTCGATTTAGGTGGAACTGCTATTAAAATTGGTAAATTTGACCAAGAGGGCAATTGTCTCGAATCTCTCACCTTGCCCACTCCCCAACCCGCTACACCCAAAGAAGTCGCCCATACCATACATCAAGGCATTTGTCAAGTAAATTTAGATAAAAGTTGTCAAGCCATCGGTGTGGGAACGCCGGGGCCGGCGGATGCTCAGGGAAGAATTGCCAAAATAGCGATTAATTTGGCAGGATGGCGGGATATTCCCCTCGCCGATTGGTTAGAAGAAAGTACGGGAATGCCGACAATTTTAGCCAATGATGCCAATTGTGCCGGTTTGGGGGAAGCTTGGTTAGGAGCGGGCAAACGGTTTCAAAACTTGATCCTGTTGACCTTGGGGACGGGAGTAGGAGGGGCAATTATCCTCGATGGTAACTTATTTGTGGGCAGCAAGGGAACGGCCGCAGAATTAGGCTTAATAACCCTTAATTTTGACGGTCCATTGTGCAATAGCGGTAATCAGGGTTCCTTGGAACAATACGTCTCCCGGCAAGCTATTCGCCGGATGACCGGCAAAGAACCGAAGCAATTGGCAGAATTGGCCGAAAAAGGCGATCGAGAGGCTTTAGAATTCTGGCAGGGTTACGGCTGTTTACTGGGGGCTGGTATCGCCAGTTTACTCTATGTTCTCACCCCAGAGGCGGTAATTATCGGCGGCGGCATTAGCGCCAGTGCTAAGTTTTTCTTTCCCTCTCTGCTCACAGAAATCGAAAGACGGGTGTTACCTAGTTCCAGAGAAGGATTAGAGGTATTAACGGCCGAGTTAGGTAATCGCGCCGGGATGGTGGGGGCCGCTAAATTAGCTTGGCAATTATTGGACCTCCGCAAGGAGTCTATTATGGGGGGGGACTGACTTAATCGTGAATAATTAAGTGGCGATCGCAATCGCTGCTCACGGCTCCCTGACGCTGAAATTCGCCTAACAAACGCGTCACCGTTACCCTCGTGGTACCGATAGCATTGGCGAGATTTTGATGGGTTAAACGGATCTTTAAACGACTGCCTTGGGCGATTGGTTCTCCCATTTCCCGCTTTAATAACTGTAGTAACTGCTGGAGACGTTCCTCCACTCGTTTGAGTCCTGCGATCGCAAGAAGCGATTCCGTTTGTTGTTGACGACGGATCATTTGATTTAACATCATCCTAGTTAATTCCGCCGAATTTTCTACTTCGGCGATCGTGTACCATTTTAGGTACAGTTCCGACAAGGCTCTGGCGTGATAGGATTCTAGATGGGTCAAATTTAAGCCAAAAAAGTGGGATGAATGGGCCCAGCCTAGTAAAATTTCCTCTCCACTCTCAGATACTTGACTTAGTTGCGCCATACCCCGATAAACTTGCCAGACTCCATCAACCACCAGAGGAATATTTTCCCCGCGATCATAAAAATGGAGCCGACGACTCTCGCTATAGTCTTCTCCGAAGGGTGAGACGCTGGGATTATAGGTCAGCAACATGATCAAAGTTCTCCTGGGTGAGGGGCTAACAATTTTAACCCCACTTTACTGTATCAAGGTAAACATTAGGTAATCCCCAGATTAACAGTTATCAGTTATCAGTTATCAGTGGGTCAGTCATCAGTGGGTTAGTGACCAGTTTTCAGATGTGAGTTATCAGTTCACTGATTACTGTTTACTGTTCACTGAAATAAGACGGCCACTGCCATCTCCCGAAGCTGAAAAACCTAAAGATCATTAATTTAAAGCATCTTTAAGAGCCGTGCGAGCGGCCAGATGATTGCGAGTCGAGGTGAGAATTTCCGATTCTCGTTGCAGACGACTGACTGTATCGAGCATTTCCAATAAAGCCTGTTGTTCCCCGGCCACACCGTAGAGATTACCCGCCACCCAGTAGGATAATTCCAGGGGAAGACTGGGCAAATCGTCGGGGAGTTCAATTTTTTGAGCGGTTAATTTGGCTGATAGATGAACCACATCCCGCAGCAGTCGATCCACTTCTTTGGCCAGAGGTCGCAGATCTTGGGTGGTGGGGACATCTTCAATCCACTCCACTAAACCGACACGATAGGGTTTTTCCCGGACATATTCTAGGACACGGAAGCGCTGTTGACCGATGGTGAGAATTTTTAACCGATCATCTGGAAGACGTTGACAACGGACAACTTCCGCACAACTGCCGACTTTAGCGATTTCTCCCGTGGACGGATCTACCATTAAGACCCCAAAACGGCGATCTTCTTCCAATATCGTATTCATCATAATCCGATAGCGAAACTCGAAGATGTGCAGGGGCAGGGGACGACCCGGGAATAAAACAACTTCGGGAAGGGGAAAGAGAGGTAATTCTCTAACGGCAATGGAAGAAGTGGCCATAGGTTTAGTAAAAAAAAACCGATCTTTTCTTATTTTTACACAATACCCCCTGAACCGCTAGGCAAGGGCAATAGACTCCGAGCCAGTATTCAGGAGCCAGTATTCAGGAGTCGGGAGATTGCCTTTATTTATTCTCCCCACACCCCACACCCCACACCCCACACCCCACACCCCACACCCCACACCCCACACCCCACACCCCACACCCCACCTTAATGCACTTACTGCATGATATAAATGCCTA
>NZ_JADBTF010000138.1:0-4513 GCF_020246295.1 Microcystis sp. M090S1
AATAGGCTTTTCGAGGGTAATTCTTGTTTTAATTCTCCATGTACGCAGTCTTTAAAAGCCTCTATTTCGTTCCAAGACACGATTAAGAGTGGCTTTTAGGCTAAGTATAATTACTCATCGCGTAAGTGAGATGCTCCCAAGAAAATGATACAAATATACATTGATTAGACAAAAAAAGCTATAAGTAAAAGAAAAGTCAATCTTCCTCAGCCCCATGACGAGAAAAGAACGGCCCCACTCGTGGTTCTCAAGAAAACCCTTGACCTGGCAACAATCGCGGACTATGTGGCGCGATTTATGGTTAGAAGCGTCCCTCGATTTTCCTTATCTAGCTTTGATTGTCAGTTCTTGTGCGATCGCTACCTTTGGCTTAGTCGCCAATAGTGCGGCAGTGATTATTGGGGCGATGATTATTGCCCCTTTGATGTTGCCGATTCGTAGTCTGGCTTTTGGTGGTTTAATTGGCAGTTGGCGATTAATTCGTAAGTCGGCCTTGGCGATTTTAGTTGGTACGATCATCGCTTTAGCGATAGCTTGGTTGCTAGGATTATTGATCGGAATTTCCGAATTTGGTAGTGAAATTCAGGCCCGTTCTCAACCGAATCTTTTAGATTTAGGAGTAGCAATTACGGCGGGGGCAATCAGTGGTTATGCCAAAATAGAACCGAAAATTTCAGGTACTTTAGCGGGAACAGCGATCGCCGTGGCTTTAATGCCGCCAGTTTGTACGATTGGTTTAGGATTATCCCAAGGGAATTGGGTCCTAAGTTTGGGGGCAACTCTGTTATATATTACCAATTTATTAGGCATTGCTCTCTCCTGTTTGTTGGTCTTTTTGCTGGCAGGTTATTCTAATTTTCATCGGGCGCGTAACGCTCTAATTTTGACTTCTATCCTGACAGCAGTTTTGCTAATTCCGTTAGGAATAAGTTTTGCAACTCTGGCCAATCAAGCTCGCTTAGAAAGGTTGCTCAAAAAAGCTTTATTACAACGAACGATTACTTTTCAACGGGCAGAATTATTGGAATCTTCGATTAATTGGCTCAAGCAACCTCCCCGGGTGAGATTAGTAGTAAGAACTGCGGAAAGTATTACCCCCAGACAGGTAGAATTGTTGGAAGAATTCATTACTAAGGAAATGGGGCGACCTTTTCAATTAAATGTCTTGGTTTCTAAGGTTAATGAAGTCACTGCCCCAGAATAAAGTCGAGAAAATTAGCTCAAGTAATGACAAACAAGGATTAATTCGCTATCTTAATGTTTGATATTTAATCTATAGGTAGGGTTCAGGTGAGTGGCGGCAATCGACCAGAAAGCACGGCTTATGTGCGGATAATTAAGCAATCTTGGCAAACGGGGAAATTAGAGGGAGAAGTGCGGACGGAACAATATCAATGGCGTTTTCAATGGCATTTTCTTCAAGGCAAGTTATTAGTACAACCTTCCCTAGGTAGGGCTTTGATTTTTGAACCCTTGAATCGGTTTTTAGAACGCTACGATTATCAGTTAGAACCGGGGGGAGATTATGAATTTACAGTGCGCTCAAAATTTTGACACTCCCGTTGCCTAAAGGCGTGGGGATTCTTGGTTCACCGAGATCACTTGCTTAGACAGAATCGCTTCTGAAAAAGTAGAGGTATTCTCTCCCCAAGCGTTTATCGGGTCTAGCCCGAAAGTTCCCGTATGCCCTACGGTACTTAACCCTTTTTTAAGGATATTGATAGCGGCGTTTTCATCCCTGTCCAAAACACACCCACATTTGCACTGATGGGATCTAGTCGATAAAGATTTTTTAATAACTTCACCACAGTTTGAACAGTTTTGACTTGTATAGTTCGGTGGGATAGCAATTGTTATCTTGCCGAATTTAACTCCAAAATATTCTATCCATTCTCGAAACTGATACCACGCCGCATCATTTATCGATTTAGCTAAACAATGATTCTTGACTAAGTTCTTAATTCTTAAATCCTCGTAGGCTATCACATCGTTAGAGTGAACTACGCACCTTGCTAACTTTACAGCAAAGTCTTTACGTTGCCTACTTATTTTAAGATGAGCCTTAGCTAATCTTTGTCTAGCTTTTTGACGATTTTTACCTCCCTTTTTCTTTTTAGATAACCGTCTTTGAAGTCGCTTTAATTTTTTCTCGGACTTTCTTAAGAATTTAGGATTGTCAACTTTATTACCCTCGTGGTCAGTATAGAAAGAAGCTAACCCCACATCTAAGCCGATACACTTACTTGATGGTTTAACATCTTCTTTAACATCACAAGAAAGAACAAACTGGCAATAATAACCATCGGCTCTACGAACTAATCTAACCCGTTTAATGTCAGACTGTTGAAAGTATCCTAAGTCCCAAGTCCCTTTTAGTTTAAGTGTTCCAATCTCCTTTTTATCACTGAAAT
Source organism: Microcystis sp. M090S1 (assembly GCF_020246295.1). Classification (NCBI taxonomy): domain Bacteria; kingdom Bacillati; phylum Cyanobacteriota; class Cyanophyceae; order Chroococcales; family Microcystaceae; genus Microcystis; species Microcystis sp. M090S1. Next base: position 2,412 of record NZ_JADBTF010000138.1, read on the forward strand.
GGATGGTTTTAGGGTTAAGAAGCTTCCATCCTGTTGTTTTATACTCAACGGAACGGGAAAACTTCTTAAACTGAGGATAGCCTTTCTTTCCTGCTACCTTCTTTTTACAATTATCAAAGAAACGGGAAATAGAAGACCATGCTCTTTCAGCCGATGCTTGCCTTGCTTGGGAATTTAACTCACCAGCAAATTTAAAGTCGTGCGCTAACACCCGACAATAAGCCGATAGGTCGTATTTATCCACACCCTTGTTATCCATCCAACACCTTAGGCATTTATTACGGATGAATTGAGCGGTGCGAATAGCATCGTCTATAGCTTGATATTGTTTTGTTTTAGCCTCAACTTTAAATTCTAGAACAAACATTTACGCTAGGCTTGACAGGATAAACTTAGTTTAGCACACTTAAGACTAAATTGACAACCTATCATTGAAAAACCGCCCGGTCGTGCGGGGAACCTTAAACCCAAATTTTCGGTAAATATGGGGGATTGAATTACAGCTTTTCTCCTGAGGATGAAGTTTAACCTAATTTGGCATCATCTCCCGATGACAGATTCCCTCAAAGGAAAACTTCGTACCTCATCATTAAGATAACCGCCTATTAATCAAGAGAAATTGACGGTTTATGGACAACCCGGCCGAGATACTAGATTTTTACAGGAAGTTTTTTGATTTAAATCCTGCCGGTTAGGCTAAAATTCGGCCATAGCAAAGCGTTATATTAACGATAAGAATTTTTAGGAACAAGGGAAATGACGCAAGGACAGAAGGTTTCAGTGGGTATTGTCGGCGCTTCGGGATATGGTGGCGTACAGTTGGTACGTTTGCTCAAAGAACATCCCCTTGTCGAATTAGTCTATCTGGGGGGCGATAGTAGCGCCGGAAAACCCTACAGTGATTTATATCCCCATCTCGGTCATAGTATTAATCTTAATGTGGAGGCGATCGATTTAGAGACAATTGCCTCCCGTTGTCAAGTGGTTTTCTTGGGTTTACCCAATGGTTTAGCCTGTGATTTAGCCCCTCCTTTGATCGCTAAAGGGTGTAAAGTGTTGGATCTGTCGGCAGATTATCGTTTTACTAGCCTAGAAACCTATAGTAAATGGTATGGCAAGGAACGTCAGGATCAAGCGATCGCATCTACGGCTGTGTACGGTTTACCGGAACTTTATCGGGAAGATATTAAAAATGCCTCTTTGATCGGTTGCCCCGGATGTTATCCTACTGCTAGTTTAATGGCGATTTCTCCCCTGTTAAAACAGGGTTTAATTGTCCCGGAAACCACGATTATTGATGCCAAATCGGGAACTTCGGGGGGAGGAAGACAAGCTAAGATTAATATGTTATTGGCAGAAGCAGATAGTTCGATCGGGGCCTATAATGTAGCGGGAAAACACCGTCATACTCCTGAAATCGAGCAGATTTGCGGTGATTTAGCCGGTCATGAGGTGCGCGTTCAGTTCACTCCCCATTTAATGCCCATGGTCCGGGGTATCCTGTCCACAGTCTATGCAACTTTGCGGGATCCCAATCTGGTGCGGGATGATTTAATCACTATCTACAATGCTTTTTATCGCGCTTCTCCCTTTGTCAAAATCCTACCGGGGGGAGTCTATCCACAAACTAAATGGGCCTGTGGTACTAATTTATGTTATCTCGGTATTGAAGTGGATCCGAGAACCGATCGAGTGATAGTGATGTCAGCGATCGATAATTTAGTTAAGGGACAATCGGGACAAGCGGTGCAATGTCTCAATCTCATGATGGGTTGGGAAGAATCCCTTGCTTTGCCGCAAATGTGTTTTTATCCTTAAAAATTCCTGGATGCGTTTAACCGGGTACATCTCATTTTTGTAAATCTACTGAGTTGGGATTTTTAAAGGGAAACTATCTGCTAAAATTGGTCATTACTTCCGATTTTATCACTCAATCCAAGCCTTTGGGGGGTTCTACCCCCCAAACCCCGGAGCGCATTAGTTTTTCGGTGGGATGCTTACACGCAGCTGCTGATACATTTGTAATTATCGAAAATTTGGGTTAAAACCCCGTCCTTTTAGGACGGCTTTAAGCTACAATGGAAAAAGCGATAACCAAGCTA
>NZ_JADBTF010000139.1:0-2839 GCF_020246295.1 Microcystis sp. M090S1
GCCGCAGGGCTTGCGGTGTCAGTCTGTAGAGCGACCATAAGACCAGAACAGAGTAAATCTGTTAAGGCAGGTGCGAAAAATCCTTCGGGAAAGAAGCAGAAACCTAAATCGTGAGGTTTGGGAATCACCGTCCGTTTACGACGGTGAGGATGTCAACTTAATCTTGAATTATGCCAGTAGCCTCACTTCTCCCTCCTCTCGGCTGACTAATTGCGAGTTAGGATCAAGGTTACATTTCCTTTAGATTTTTAAGCCATGTCGTTGAACCAAGAATCCCTCGCTTTTAGCCATGGGAGGGTCAAGAACTCAACTAGCGAAATTTTGATCGTAGGCGGTGGTATCATCGGATTAGCGATCGCCGTCGATTTGCAATTGCGCGGGGCAAAAGTTACCCTCCTAGTTCGAGATATAGCTCAGGCCGCTAGTCGTGCGGCTGCGGGAATGTTGGCCCCCCATGCGGAAGGAATTCCCCCGGGTCCCTTTCTCGATCTTTGTTTACAATCGCGCTGGCTATATCCAGAATGGAGCCGCAAAATCGAGGATTTAACGGGTATAAACAGCGGTTACTATCCCTGCGGTATTCTTGCTCCCGTTTACGAGCTAGATCAGCCTATTACTGCCAATACAGCTAATAAAATTTGGTTAGACAGCAATGCAGTTCACCTCTACCAACCCGGACTAGGTAAAGATGTGATCGGTGGTTGGTGGTATCCCGACGATGGACAAGTGGATAACCGGCAGCTATTGACTGCGCTGCAACAAGCGGCCGAAAATTTAGGGGTAGAAATTCGCCAAGGCATAGAAGTCCACGCCTTACAACAAAAGCAGGGAAAAGTCAAGAGTATTTATACCTCAATTGGGGAATTAGAAGCAAAAATTTACATTTTAGCGGCGGGATCCTGGGCCAGTCAACTTTTACCCCTCCCTATCCATCCCGTCAAAGGTCAAATGGCCGCGGTAAAAATGCCCCCTAACCAGACCTTAGCGAGGGTTTTATTCGGTCCGCAAACCTATCTGGTTCCCCGTCGCAATGGTCGTTTAATTATCGGGGCCACTTCCGAAAAAGTCGCCTGGCAAACGGGTAATACACCCCAAGGACTACAAACCCTTTTTGCGCGTGCTACCCGTCTCTATCCCCCTTTAGCTGACTGGGAAATCGAAGAAATGTGGTGGGGATTCCGTCCGGGTACACCAGATGAATTACCTATTTTAGGCCGCAGTAGCTGTGATAACCTGATTTTAGCCACCGGTCACTATCGTAATGGCATTTTACTCGCTCCTGTCACTGCCTCCTTGATTGCTGACCTGGTGATTAATGACAAAGTTAATCCCATTTTGACCCATTTTAGCTGCGATCGCTTTAATCAACCATCACCCGTTACTATTCCATCTATGTCCTTAACTATTATTGAGAATAAACCCCAAGCACTTTTATCGCCCCAAAATGATCGCCTCACCATTGCCGGGAAAACCTTTCACTCCCGCTTGATGACTGGGACTGGCAAATATGCCAATCTGACGACTATGCAGGAAAGTATTAGTGCCAGTGAATGTCAGATTGTCACCGTTGCTGTTAGACGAGTACAAACGAACGCACCCGGTCATGAGGGATTAGCAGAGGCGATCGATTGGTCTAAAATTTGGATGTTACCCAACACTGCCGGTTGTCAAACGGCCGAAGAGGCGATTCGGGTGGCCCGTTTAGGGCGAGAAATGGCCAAATTATTGGGACAGGAAGACAATAACTTTATTAAACTCGAAGTTATTCCCGATCCTAAATATTTATTACCCGATCCGATCGGAACTTTGCAAGCGGCCGAACAATTAGTTAAAGAAGGTTTTGCCGTACTGCCCTATATTAACGCCGATCCTCTCTTAGCCAAACGTTTAGAGGAAGCTGGCTGCGCCACGGTTATGCCCCTAGGATCGCCGATTGGGTCGGGACAGGGGCTGAAAAATGAGGCAAATATCGCGATTATCATCGAATCGTCCCAAATTCCCGTGGTGGTCGATGCCGGGATCGGTACACCCTCAGAAGCGGCCCGGGCCATGGAAATGGGGGCCGATGCTTTATTAATTAACAGTGCGATCGCTATGGCAGCCAATCCGGCTATGATGGCCCAAGCCATGGCAATGGCGGCAAAAGCGGGACGTTTAGCTCATTTAGCGGGAAGAATGCCGATTAAGTCCTATGCTAGTCCTAGTTCCCCCCTGACGGGAACGATCGCCTAACCGATTAAGCCTTGCCCTGAGCCAAGTCGAAGGGTAGGAATGGGCTGTTTTCAGCTATTAGAGCCAGCAAAAATCTCTATGACTACAGACAATCAAACTGAGTATGTTGCCGCTTTAACTGATTTACACCGTGGACTTGACCGTAAAGGGCCTGGTGACTCTGACTTCTCCCTAAAAATTTTGAGTAATCTCTCTACTTTGCCCCTCAAGCCGCGAATTGCCGATCTAGGATGTGGAAGTGGTGCTAGTGCTTTACTGCTGGCACAATACTACCAAAGCCCTGTCATGGCAGTGGATTCCTCGTCGGTTTTTATCGACGAACTCAAAACCCGAGCAAAACAGCTTGGTCTTGAGCATTTAATCATTCCAATTCATGGTGACATGGCTAAACTTGATTGGTCAGTGGGTTCAGTTGATCTACTTTGGTCTGAGGGGGCTGCTTATAATCTTGGGTTTGAGCAGGCTCTTAAACCCACATTCCGCACCCTAGTCGTTGAAATCAAAAGTTGCTCTAGCCCTTGTATAGTAAGACTTTTAGCGATTACTAAGAATTATGAAGTGTCACACTCTAGTCAGCGATCGCCAGCTTAATGAGAGTTTATCTCAA
>NZ_JADBTF010000014.1:0-2759 GCF_020246295.1 Microcystis sp. M090S1
CGGTAAGGAAATCGGTAAGGAAATTGAGGCGTTAGAAAATGCTCGTGATTTTGTCAAAACAGTTTTGCAAGCTCGCTTAGGTGAAGTTCCTTTAGATGTGGAACAATACCTGAATAAAGTTTCGGTACTATCTACATTACAAGAGATTGTTAAATTAGCAGCTACTGCTAATTCTCTCGCAGAATTTAAGCAGTCTTTGGCAAAAATCAATATCTAGAAAACGGTTTTCTTTGAGAAACTCTTTGAGAAACCCGTTTTCTTTGAGAGACCGGATACCGACCTCTGGCTTTTTGTTTTAATGGTGGACATTTACTTCGTTTTCTGTATTTTTGGCTGCAAAGTTGTAGATAGGGTAACTTTCATCGTGTTTGTATTGGCTGTTTCTGCTCCAATGTTGAAAAACAGATATTTGAGTCCTCCCTGCGCCTTTAGGCTGACTGAACCATTAATTTCAACAGTCAACTGACTTTCTACATCTACCTTGCTTGAAAGAGCTTCCATCACAGATTCAAAGAGTTCTTGCAACTGAACTGCGACGGTTTCCTCTTGTGGTCCCAAAGTAGTCAGGATTTCCTCATCCTCAGTTTGTAAGCTACTAACTGAAGCTGGATCAACGGCTGTGGCATATACTTTAATTGGCATGGTCTTCCTCCTTGGAATTTTTTTGCTGTACAATCGAGAAATCTGGATCGCCATAAATACAATACAGTAGCCAGAATAAGTTTCTCTCATTGGCTGCAACTTCTTTGGCTTTGGCTACAGCCTGTCCGATAGTAATTTTCTCATCTGGGTTGAATAATTCACGGTAAACAATTTCGGCAAAGTTGACGGCATATTTCACTGGTACGGATCCTAAAGTTCCAATGAAAGCATCTGCACCACGCTGATAAAATTTCCAGCCAAAACTGCTAAATTTTCCAAAGGTTAACACGGGAACGGTTGAAGCACAGGCGTTAGCAAACACAAGACTACCTGGCTCAAGGGGTAGCCTTAGAATGGTTTCAGGGAGCAAGTTTTCAATTCGGGTTTTGTTTTTATCGCCAGCAATTTGGAGTAGGTGCGGTTCTAAATGTCCGTGACAGGTAAAATGAAGCGCATCTGTGCCTGGAATAGCTTTTACAAGGGACGAAATTGGCTGTTTAGCTAACAATTGTACCGCTTCCGGGGGGAGAAGATTAGAGAATAGATGGGTAGCTCGCTCTGCTTCCGAGGAAGGTACATCTCCACCGACAATATTGACAATCCGCTTGATTTGTCTTTTTCCCTTACTTTCAGGTCTATTTCTTTTTGGTAAATCTTGACTATCGCTGAGGCGAGGAGAGCGAGCAATAATAAACTTCTTTCCCCAAAAATCTTCGCCGTCGTACATTAATTCCCAAGGAATCCACTGTTCATTAGTGGAGATAATGACAGGAGAACCAATCTTCCAAGTTCCCATTTGTTTGGCCACTTCAGAGGGAATTAACATCTCGAACAAGTTAGCGCCAACACTCTGAAGATTGAAACAGATACTCTCCCAACGCTCATCAGAGGGGTTTCCTTGTTGCACTACTTCTGTCAGGAAAGCATTCAAACTTCGCAAATCATCTTCAATTTGTTGCTGAATATTAGGAATTGTTTTCTCCCACTCGCCTAAGCGATTCGCTGGGAAAATGGTATAGAGTAATTTACTTTCTCTCTCAATCCAAGTAACATTAAGTGTATGTTTATCGGGATTAACCGTCATACTTTCTAAGTTTTTGAGACCATCAATTGGGTCTTCCATTGATAAAACTTTTGGCGATATTTCATGATACCAGTAGGAACTTACATAAGTTAGAACGATTACATACCCAACTCTTGTTGCTCCTCTGAAAAACTCAATCTCAATAACTTGCTCACCTCTTTCAAGAGGAACAAGGGTAAAAATCACTTCGTTGGAATCGCCTTTAACTGGAACAGTCAACTGCTGCTGATAAGGTCTTATGGCAAATGCTGGAGCAGTAACCTTGACATTTAGTTTAACTTGCTTAGTATTACGTCCTACTGTAAGCAAAATTTTTTCTTGAACACGAGTAAATTCTGGAATCTCTTGAGTTAGCTGAATCTTTAACTCAGCTTTTTGCTCAAGAACACATTCTGATGGGAATTCGATTCGAGTGTGGCGTTGAATTGTTACGCTATTAGACGACGGAAGGGGTTTAGGCTGCTTAGAGCAAGGCGGCCGAATAAACTCCCCACGCTCGTTAATACTCGCGTTATTCGAGTTAAAATAACCCGGGTTGCCGATATATTTTCTGTTTAAATCCGCTTCTCCACCTGCCAATTTGCCGGGTGGAACCTTAATCGTCGGTTCCCCCTTTACATATGAGTTTATGTCTTGAACAAATTCAGTTTTTCTTAGCCTTAGTCCCTCACGGATTACTGATAAGCTTGTTTCTGGATGAGTGAGCAGTTGAAATTGAATACAGAAATCAGCCAACTGGAAATATCGAGCCTCAATAGCTTTATCGGCTGTCTCAAGAAGGTTCAAATCAACTTGGCTCAAAATAGTTGCAAAATCAGCTACAAGGCTTTGAAGAACCGATCCGGACATCACTGGGGATCCCTTGACTAACATCATTCTGATCCATGAACGAGATAAGCTTTTACGCATTTAAGTTACATTGACAGCATTACCCTTATTTTTAAGTTTTCTACTCCATTTAATAATCAATCCCCCTTCATTTAAAAGCTGATTGACTACTTTTTCCAGTTCTTCTTTATTTTCAAATTCTCGA
>NZ_JADBTF010000140.1:0-5090 GCF_020246295.1 Microcystis sp. M090S1
CAAACAGAAACCGACCCAAACGCCTTGGGAGAGTCCGGCCTCTGGATTCTTAATGGAGACATTGAGAATCTAAGCTGTCTCGTTGAACAAGGAATTTCTAACAGCGATGTGGAAAGAGTCCCCCGTCACAGCGTAGCTTGACGGTGGGAGTATGTCAAGCAATGCTGCCCTCGCCCAAGGACTTCTCAGCGCGGCGGGATTAGACACAAAAACTTGGGTACAATTGGCAGTCAATCTCGCCTATAATCTGCCCAATAGTCGCAAGGATGAATTAGAAGCGGACCGACTGGGTTTAAACAATCTAGCTGAGGCTGGTTATGCAGCCAAGGCGATGATCTCCTTGATGGGAAAATTAGCACAACAGGGGGGTTCTACCCCGACAATTCTCAGCACCCATCCGGCTACAAGTGATCGCATTTTGGCACTACAAAAACAGCTTAATTCGGTTAATAACAAGCAGAATCAAGGTTTAGACGAGGATTATTACCAATTGCAGATTCGTTCTCTCCGCTAATCAGACAATTTCCTGAACAGATAAAAACTCGGCCACCGCTTGATTAAAACTTTCAGGTTCCCCTAAAAATGCCCAATGATTACCCGGTATCTTTTTAATCTCTAGAGAAGTTAAATACTTGTTATAAGATTGAATTTGCCAAGCAGTGCGATTTAATCCCTGTTGGGGAAGGATTAATAAACTGGGAATATCTAAAGTTTTAGTTAATCCGGCAAACCCCATGACATCCTCAAAAATTTCCCCGCGTGCCGATAAAGTGAATTTACCGCTCCAACTGCCATCAGCTTTTTGTTCAATGGCATTTTTAAACACCTCTTGCTGTAGATTTGACCAACCTTTATATTGTTTTAATTGACGAGCGATCGCCTCTATGCTCTGATAACTATCAAAGGAGCGAGTAATCTTTAAAAAGGGCAAAACTTGATAGAGAATTGGAAAAGTTATCCTAATCCAACTAGGCATTTTATCGATAAAAAAGGGATCGACTAAAATTAAACTCTTAAATACTTCCGGCTGTTGAGTTGCCCAAATTGCCGCTATTTTAGCACTCCAAGAATGACCTAAAATATGTGCTTGCGTCCAACCTAAATGATTAATTAAAGCCCTTAAATCGCCGATATAATCCTGAAAGTGATAACCGGTTGCCGGTTTACCGCTTTCCCCATGTCCCCGCAAATCTGGGGCAATAACTTGATAATTTGAGCTTAAATAATCGCCCAAGCTTGACCAAACCAAAGCATGATCCGCCATGCCGTGCAATAATAATAGAGGCATACCTCGATCGCTCCATTGTAAATAGGAAATTTCCATCGAGTTATTGGTAAAAGTCTGGCGTTGTGGCATAAATTCTCGACTGATTTTTACTCTATAATTTACCTATCACTTAATAAAACTTCATACAATGGCACTACAATCTCCGATCACTGGGACTAGCTTAGAGCAATTGTCTTGGACATGGCAAGGTCACACCATCCCCTACACTGTGCGGGGAGAAGGACAACCCCTAGTATTAATTCACGGTTTTGGGGCATCTATCGGTCATTGGCGCAAAAATATCCCCGTTTTAGCGGAAAATGGCTATCAAGTCTATGCCCTAGATCTTTTGGGATTTGGGGGTACAGATAAGCCCGCTTTAGATTATAGTCTCGACCTTTGGCTGCGGCAAATACAAGACTTTTGGCGAGAAAAAATGGCAAAACCGGCGGTATTTATCGGTAATTCCATCGGGGGACTGATTACCTTAATGCTGATGGCAGAATCTCCCGAAATCACTGCTGGAGGAGTAATTATTAACTGTGCCGGAGGATTAAACCATCGTCCCGAAGAATTAAATTTGCCGCTGCGTTTAATCATGGCTGCCTTTACCGGTTTAGTTAGTTCTCCCGTGACAGGAAAGTTTATTTTTGAACAGGTAAGGCAGAAAAATCGCATCCGGAAGACCTTAAAACAGGTTTATCGGGATCATACCGCGATTACCGAGGAATTAGTCGAAATTCTCTATCAACCCTCCTGTGATGCGGGTGCGTGGGGAGTGTTTGCATCGGTGTTGACAGCACCCCCCGGACCTTCTCCCCTGGAATTATTACCGCAAATCGATCGCCCTTTATTGGTACTCTGGGGAGAGGATGACCCTTGGACACCGATCGCCGGTTCGGTAATTTACCAAGAAAGAGCTAAAATGGGAAATAATACCCAATTTTATCCGATTGCCAAAGCCGGTCACTGTCCCCACGATGAACATCCCGAAAAAGTTAATCAATTAATTTTGAGTTGGCTGTCGGAAATGGGGATTTAGTCAGTTAAAAAAGTTGGGGTTGATAAGCAATCCTTCATCGATCTGCCTCGCGATTCAGTTTTGAGGTTATGAGTTTATTAAGTGAGATTATTCACTGATAACTGTTTACTGATAACTGATAACTGATAATTTTTCTTGGCCCCAAAGGTAAATTTAATGATTTTTGCGGCCAGTTTTTCCCTGAGGGAGAAATCGATAAACTTAATAGAAAATGCGGGAACAGGTTATCGAAGATTTTAGCGATTAATAGTTACTGGAGAAATCTGCCAATCGGGGCGAAGATTTTTCGCCCCTTGCAGATAGACGTGCTGCATTTCGCTTTGCAGTTTGGGAGTATTAACGTGGAGAATTACCCGAATACACTTTTCCAGACTACCAGCGACGTGCATCTGTTGCACATCGAGGAGGGGGACATTTTGCCAATGGGGACGTTCGCGAGCGATAGCAGCGGGGAAAATCGCGTCTAAATCCTGAGTTGCCGTAAAGATAATACTAACAATATCATCGGGATCGAGACTATTGTGGATTTCGATCGCTTCGAGGAGTTCTGTCACTGCTTCTCGTATAGCTTCAATAGTATTAGCTGTTACTGTTGTTGCTCCCCGAATGGCTCGAATCTTCCACTGCACGATTGTCATCCTCCGCTAATCCTGATGAGTCAATTTTAGGGGTTAACGCGCCCTTTTTCTCGACTTTAATCTAGCCATCAGGGTCGGTATAACCACAATAGTTGTCCGTTAACTTCCAATTCAAATTCTAGACGCTGTAGGGTTTTTTGTAATCCTAGGGGTATTTGGGAACGATTGCCCGTCAGACGACTGAGGAGGGGTTTCGGTTCTTCGATAGTCTGACATTTAGTTTTATCTGGGGGTAATCCTGCCAATTCTAGCGCCCAAAGTCGGGCATCTTCCTCGGTTCCCAAGCGATCGACCACTCCTAATTCTAAAGCCTGTTGACCAGTAAAAATGCGCCCATCGGCAAAACTTTTCACTTGATTGACATCTAAATTTCTAGCTCCGGCGACGGTTTGCAGAAATTGCTGATAACTGGTATCGATCATATCCTGGAGAATTCTTTCTTCTTCATCAGTTAATTCTCGATCGAAGGAGAGAATATCTTTATAAGGGCCAGATTTAATCACTTTAAACGAAACTCCCACCTTATCCAACAATCTTTCCAGATTGTTCCCTCTCAGGATAACACCGATCGAGCCAGTAATCGTGCCGGGGTTAGCCATAATATAATTAGCCCCCATAGCGATATAAACGCCGCCAGAGGCGGAAATATTGCCAAAACTAGCGATTATTTTCGTGTTTTTTTGTAACCGCTTCAATGCTTCATAAATTTCTTGGGAATCCCCCACGGTTCCCCCGGGGGAGTCAATTCGGAGAAGTAGGGCGGGATATTGCCTTTCTTTGACGATTTCTAGGGCTTTTAAGACTCTTTTGCGGGTATCGGAGGCAATTGCACCTGTAATTTCTATTCGAGCGATTTGTTTGCGGGTTTTCGGTTTAAAAGGCCAGACCATCAGGGTTAAATATCTCTAAAAAAAGGACTCTTTCTAATCTAACGCTTTGATCGTTCCAGGTTAAGCAGACATTATATTTCAGAATTTCAGGCTAAAATGTCTGGTTAGGTGTATAACAGTACTAAGTGGCCAGAGTTAAGGTAGGCGAGGTGAGCATTTGGGCAAGAGAGCGGGGAAGTGGGAAGTGGGAAGTGGGAAGTAGGAAGTGGGGAGCGGGTTTTTCAAGTTCGATTGGAAGTTAATCATACTATTAAAAACAGATTTGGTATTAGAGTTTTTTCTTACTTTGTAATCAAGAAAATGGTCTAAATTTTCAGGTTAAATAGCCCGCCAATGCCCAAAGATCTAGTAGGAAAAAAAAGCCAATCCTCGACCACGTTTTAGCGAATCGTTCTGCGCTCCTGATTAAAGGGGAGGCAAAGGTCTGTACCGGGGAGAATTAATCATGTTAAATAAGCCAGAAATTACTGTGATAATTGAGGATTAAGAAAGTGATAATTTCTGGCAAGATTCTAAATCTGTGCAGATTCTTTGCTTAGGGGATTTAAAGAATATTGATTCCCTGAAAAACATCTTTATTTGTACTTCTTTGACCGGTTTAAAGTCCGTGGCAGATATGGCCAGAACCGCTAATGATAAACATCATCTGCGAGGCCTTTTTATTCGAGAAGACATTGATGCTATCTGGTTGCCGCAACTATTTAAACGGGCTAATTTACGCACGCTGCGAAATACCCTAGTTGCTCAAGATTTTACTTGACGGACAAGGGTGATTAATGCTTGGAGTTGGGGAGCGCAAGAGCATTTAATCGCCACAGCTTTAGTTATCAGTCGCTGTGATTTCGAGGAGCTAGAAATTCCCTTGGCATCTATGCCAGCTTGACAGCGTATTCCTCTAGAAGAAAGAGAGAAGTTGATTATAGCAGAAGATGGCAGTTATATTCATTGGCTGGCCGTGGATATTCATCTTGATATAGCGGCTTTTTTAAGTGTAATTGAACCAGCAGCAAAACAAAAGTTTGCAGCGATTAAATTAAAACATGATCATATTTTTGGTCAAGCGATTGCATCTTTACGCAAACAGCATCAACTGCGACAATCAGATATTATAGCTGGACTTCCCCCGTATAAACATACTAGCTATGGCTAAAAGTCTTACAGAGCCTGAGTTCAAGCAATAGAATACCAATGAACTACTGGACACAAAATCCTGAAGTTCTTACGCAGATAGGGTTTGAGGCAAAAATTTTCAA
>NZ_JADBTF010000141.1:0-4306 GCF_020246295.1 Microcystis sp. M090S1
ACGGGAGACGGGAGACGGGAGACAGCTATTAGGGATCGGATTTGAGTTTTCAGTTCACTGTTTCCTCACACCAGAAGTCTGACGGAGTAGTGGCTTAGATGTGTAATTAATTTTGCTTAGGTACTTAGTTAAGCTTAAGAGGCATTTTATCTCAAATGTCGGGGTGAAGACTCAAATCCCAAAGTCGAAAGTCCTGCTCATAGGATGCCGTCATCGATTTATCTCCTTCTAAGCTCAATTAGGGTCTGCTGAAAAAGTTTTTCCTGGGGGCAGGAGTCAGGAGTCAGAAGTCAGGAGCCGGTCGTTTCAGGCTTTGTTGCCCTTGTTTTCTGTACTAAGCGATGTACTATAAAAAGAATAATGCAAGGTTTTTGAAAGTCCCAATCCTATTTTCTTGCACTAACATCAGACTTTAACAGGTCAAAAGCCTTATTTTAAAAGGGTTTTACCATTATTCATCAAGCCCCAATTAACATTATATTAATAATCCGCCAACAGTAAGCGCTTAAAAACGGATTTGGTGTCAAAATGTGTTGTTTTCTTGATTGTCTGAAGATTGAACACGAAAGGGAGGCGCAACATAATCGGAAGGTAAATAATTTTCGGGAATGGTTGTTGTATTTCCATCTCGTAGGGAGGTGTAACTGGGAGAGAGAATCTCAATCCCAGCTTCATTACACTTGTCTTGAATATTTTGATGGAGTTCTGAATAAATTATTACCATCAAATTGGGTTGGTTAGTGTAAGCGTTTAATTGATAACTGATGTAAAAATTATCTAGGCTAGTTTGCAGGACAAAAGGTGCGGGTTCTTTGAGAATATGCACAGTTTCTAGAGCAGCTTCAATTAAGGTTTTGTGGGCTTTTCGCCAAGGCAGATCGTACCCTAGGGTAATCGTTGTCTGAATAATTAGATTTCTGTTTAATTCCCGCGAGGAAATACTAAAGTTAATCACATTACTACTTAATAAAGATGAGTTAGGAATAGTAATGATTTTATTAGTGGGAGTGCAAATGCGAATGACTAGGAAGTTTTTTTCAATTAGATCGCCAATTACATCTCCCACTTGAATGTGATCTCCGATGCGAAAGGCACGGGTATAGATAAGAATAATTCCCCCAATAACATTGGCGATCGCCGAGGTAGAACCAAGGGATAAAAGAAGACCAAGAAAAACAGAAACACCGCGGAAAGCAGGGGAATCAAAACCGGGCAAATAGGGAAAAGCCACTATTGCTGCTAAGGCAATAATTATGACTAATAGGAGATTGTAAGTAGGTTTAGCCCAATCAGTATAAAAACCAGGAATAACCAGATTTCCTCTTTCTATTGCTGTAAAAAAGGGCTTGATTAGCCGGATTAAGTAGTAGGTTATAAAAATGATTATGGCAATAATAAAGGCATTGGGAAGATATTGGCCAATGGAGGATAAAACCAGTTCTAATGATTGAGAAAAATAACCTAAAATACTCTCGCCAAAAACTCTTGTCCAGGGAAATAAACGAAGTACAAATGTAGCATATTTAAATAATAATAAAAAGAGAACAAGTAAGCGAATTATCCGAAGAACTCGCAGCCAAAAAAAGCTGATTTTAGAGGAAGATATAATCTCAACATTCCCGATTTGAATGCCCGGTGTCAAGGATTCAATCAAACGTCTAATAAAGGGAAATAGCTTCCCTGAAATTTTGATAACTGCAAAGCTAATAATCAAGAAAGCAAAGGTGGCTATAACCGTATAAATGATGTTCTTAAGTAGTTGTTCGGGTTTTCGATCTTGGCGATATTGAGCGATAGCAACCTGAATTTTTTGTAAAGCTTGTTGAGCTAAAACCTTCGGCGTTGAACGATAGGCTTTTGCATCTCGCTCCGTCACCGTTAGAATCACTTCTTGATCTACACTTAAATAAAGTGAGTTATCATCAGGAATCTGCTTAATTGTCAGGTTCTCAACAGGAATAGAATCATTTTGAGCAATTCTTTCAATTCTCCGGGTAATAGCGTTAGCTCTCTCCTCCGCCGAAAATGAAGAAACTCCCCGCCGGATAAAAAAGAGAGTTTTTCCATCTAACATAACTGGAAAGCCGTCAATTTTATTTTCCGGTTGTGTCGGATTTTGAGCTATTCCCAAAAGAGGGGAGGTTAGAGTCAGTAGTAAAACTACAAAAAATATTACCAAAGTATGCCCAATTTTTTTCATCCATCCTCTAGCTTTAGATGGTGTAGTTAGCATTAAATATCTTTGATTAATATCGAAAACTGGTACAAATTGCATAGGATTAAGTCAGATTTTTTTGTGTGTATTCGGGTAATATTTAGGCATTACTGTCCTCGATGAGATGCAGCTCTTCTAGGTTGAGACAGGAGGGAAATTTTCACATCTGAAAGCTATTCTTGCAACTACTAGCACCATCGACGTGCAGGGGAACTTGCCAGCCGGTTTCTCTGTTCAATGTTTCTAGAACCTCATTAATTTCTTGGACGGGTTCATAACTACCATCAAAGGTACTACCCATAATTGCAATTACCCCGATCGTATTCTCATCAATTAGTTTAATTGCCTCGGTCGCCTTGAGATGAAAACGATTCCCTTCCATCGGCACAAAACGCGGTTCTACCTCCCAATAACGACAGAATTTTTGCCAACAAACCTGCACATTAATGCCCATGACTAAATTAGGTTTGTCGGTGGGTTTACCCTCTTTTTGTCGGCGTTTGCGCCATTGCCATTTTAAAGCCATGCCTTCCAACATCGCCGCTTCACTGGAACCAATGGTAGAACAACCGGTTGCCGCTTCGCTTTCGGGAGCATTCCAGAGTCTAGCGATCATATTCACACAACGCAGTTCAATTTCGGCAGTTTGTGGGTATTCATCCTTGTCGATCATGTTTTTATCGAAGGTTTCCGCCATTAATTGTTTGGCTTCCGGTTCCATCCAAGTGGTGACAAAAGTAGCCAGATTCAGGCGAGAATTACCATCAAGGGCGAGTTCATCGCGGATTAAATTGTAGGCCACCGCCGGCGGCATTTCTCCCTCGGGAATCTCGTATTTAGGTACAGCGGAAGTCAGGGCCCGGGAAGCATAGGTGGGGGTAATTACTGCCTCTTCCGGACTAAGGCGATCGAGATTAATTTTCTGATGAACCATAACTTCCTTAATAAAATATCTTTTTTGCTTAGAGTAAATTACCAATCATTCCCAAAATAATAGCAATAATCGAGACGGATAAAAAATAGGAAAGCATCCCTTGGGTTGCTACCAGTCGCCGCATCGCCTTACTATTAATACTTGTATCGGAGGTTTGATAACAAGCCGCCATACAAAAACCTTGATAGAGAAATTCCGTCCAATTGGGTCGATCGCAATTGGGAAAAACTAGGCCTTTACCATCATGATAGTAGCGCACTGCATATTCTTGGCTGTAGATCAGTTGTCTGGCTAACCAAGCACTAATAATACTAAATCCTGTTTAAAGGGTTAATTATTGCTACTATGGCAAGAGTGCCTCCTGCCTGACTTGCACCAGGAGTCTGTTAATAGCTTCGGAAATTGTCAAAACCGAGATGTAGTTACTCATTGAACACCACAAAGGCTAAAATATGGAGTGTTATTTATGAGCCATTTATCCCTATCCGAACAGATTACCGCGGAACTTCTGGCAATCCTGATCGAAGAAGAAGTCACCTATCCCTGGGATGTAACCGCTGTTGAGAGTCATGATCCCTTAGACCTGACAGAAACGCCTTTTTCTCTGTGTGAAGGACTGGAAGCGACGGCGATCGAAGCACAAGCTGATAGATTCTTTAACAGTTTACACCAAAAATTCCCGACAGTTTCCGTTTCACCCCGGTCTAATATCTTTGATAAATTTGCCTCTTTATTGCCGGCCGAACATTTAAATCGTCTAGTAGAAAGCGCTGAAAATCTAGTGAATAGTCAATTAGACAACCTTGATCGCCTTGTTGTTTGTCTTAGCGATCTCTTTCCCCAATGGTCTCCAGAAGATTTACAGGTTTTTGCTCGTCCCTACGCCTATACTATGCGTAGTGGCCAGAGCGAAACTAATATAGACACCGAAAATTGGCAAAATCTTTCCGAAATTGAACAAATTCGCCGGAGTGCAGCCATTGCCAGCCAGATTTTCTGCGACCTGTCTTCTCCTGAATAAGCTTTTACGCATTTAAGTTACATTGACAGCATTACCCTTATTTTTAAGTTTTCTACTCCATTTAATAATCAATCCCCCTTCATTTAAAAGCTGATTGACTACTTTTTCCAGTTCTTCTTTATTTTCAAATTCTCGA
>NZ_JADBTF010000142.1:0-3696 GCF_020246295.1 Microcystis sp. M090S1
GTCAGTCTGTAGAGCGACCATAAGACCAGAACAGAGTAAATCTGTTAAGGCAGGTGCGGAACCCCGCAAGGGAAAGAAGCAGAAACCCAAATCGTGAGGTTTGGGAATCACCGTCCGTTTACGGCGGTGAGGATGTCAAAATAACCAGTTCTATCGGACAAATACCATGATTAATCACGATCCTTTCGGCGATCGCAAATTAGAACGCCTGCAATTAATGTTATATCTAATTCCCTTTCTAGGAGTGATTCCCTCCGCTTGGACATGGTATCAAGGGGAAGGAAAGGGAAAAGAACGGCAAATTAGTCGCTTATCCCTGAATTTAACGCTAGGATGGCTACTTTTTTACGCTTTCCTCTGGACTGGGGCTACTTTCAGCGACCAAACCTTGAGTTTTCGCTTTTTATACTGGAACGGTTTATTAACTTCTGCTTATATTCTCCTCTGCCTAGGAATTATCTTCAAAGTTTGGCAGCAAAAATAAGTAGCTAGGCAGTCAACTTGATTCTTTTGGCCAAGTCAAGGCCAAATCCCCTGAATAGGAATCTAGCCAAGTTGCTCAAATCTATGCTAGTCTCTTGACAATTAATAATGTCTCCATAAACAAGCACTAGATGAATTCCCATTTAATCAAAGTTCCCTTTGTCGATTTAACTTGGCAAAATCAGCCCCTACAAGCAAAAATTACCGAGGCAATCCAAACAGTTATCGACCGGGGAGATTTTGTTTTAGGCCAAGCTTTAGCCGAATTTGAAACCGCCTTCGCCCAAGCTTGCGGAGTCGAGTATGCTGTGGGAGTAGCTTCTGGCACGGCTGCTCTTGCCCTGGCTTTACAAGCTTACGGCATCGGTGCCGGGGATGAAGTGCTAGTCCCCGCTAATACCTTTGTCGCTACCCTCATGGGTGTTATTCAAGCGGGGGCCAAACCGATTTTAGTTGATTGTCACCTCGATACGGCCTTAATTGACCTCGCGGCGGCTGCCCAAAGAATTACCCCCAACACCCGCGCCATTCTCCCCGTACACCTGTACGGACAGATGGTATCACCCCAACAATTAGAGGATTTTGCCCGCAGCTATAATCTGATTATCTTTGAAGATGCGGCCCAGGCCCATTTAGCCAGTAGAGAAGGTTATCGCGCCGGCAGTGTCGGTGTGGCGGCGGGGTTTAGTTTTTATCCCAGTAAAAATTTGGGTGCTTTTGGCAATGGCGGAATGTTAGTGAGCAATGATCCCGAAATTAGCCAAAAAGCCCGCAGTTTAAGAAATTATGGCGCACCGAGCAAGTATTTCCACACCGATATCGGCACTAATAGCCGTTTAGATAGCATACAAGCCGCCATTTTAAACATTAAATTACCCCATCTGGAAGGCTGGAATCGCTCCCGTCATCAAGCGGCAAGACAATACGACCGGCTTTTGGCTCCCTTAGCCGATAAGGGCATTTTACCCATACGGGACGAAACCGAGACCGGTCATGTCTATCATCTCTACGTTATTCGCATCCTCGCCCATTGTCCCGTTGAGCGCCAACAACTACAAGAACAATTAACTGCCGTCGGTATTCAAACCGGCATTCATTATCCGATTCCTTGTCATCTGCAACCGGCCTATCGCTACCTCGGTTATCAACAGGGAGACTTTCCTAATGCAGAGATTCTCTGTGAAGAAATTGTCTCTCTCCCCATGTACCCCGGCATCAGCGAGGAGCAAATTGAAATCGTGGTTGAACAGATTACTGCGATCATCGGGTAACATAAATTCAGAATTTGTCACTAAATCGCTCCGTCCTATGGGTATTAGTCCTTCCTTATCCCCCGTCTCCCACAAAAATCGGCAATCTTGGCTGATGATCGGTTTCTTGGCGGTTATCTATGGTCCGGTGATCTTTCACTGGTACGATGGTTGGCTGAATAAATCGATCGGCATCGAACACGAATACTTTAGCCACGGCTTGATCGGCCTTCCCTACGCCGCCTATATTGTCTGGCAGAATCGCAAAAAATGGCAACGCCTCGAAGATCGCTCCCACCCCCTAGGAGCGTTTTTGTTAACCCTAGGAGCGATTTTTTATCTCCTCGGTTCCTCTCTTTGGGTTAGTATGTCTTTTCCGATTATTTTAGCGGGAATCTGTCTCTGGTTAAAAGGAACAGAAGGTTTTAAATTGCAAGGATTTCCCCTACTTTTAACAGCCTTAGCGACCCCTAATCCTATCCCCTACCTGATTGCTCCCTATACCCTACCCCTACAGGTTTTTATTGCCGCTTGCGCTGGTTTTATTCTCCAGCAAGCGGGCCTAGATGTCTCCGTTGACGGTATCTATGTAGCGGTAGAAGGTAGGATGGTGGAAGTCGCTCCCTACTGTGCGGGGCTGAAAATGTTATTCACCAGTCTTTACGTCACCCTCCTGCTGCTCCATTGGACTGATACCATCGAAAACGGTCGTAAAACCCGCTTTATGCTCCTCAGTGCCTTTGGAATTAGTGTCGGGGCTAATATTATTCGTAACGCGCTTTTAGCTTGGTTTCACGGCACAGGACAAGAGGCAAACTTTAAATTACTCCACGATAGCTGGGGGGGTGATTTATACTCCGTCTTTATGTTATTACTGATCCTTTTGGTCTTCCAAATCATGCAGTATCGCGAGGCGGTTAAGAAAAAGTCCCTAGCTCAAGAGGAAGGTAACCAGGATGATTAGTCAAAAAATTCCAGCCGAGGTAACTTTAGTGTTAGATAAAGTCAAAAAAAAGCTCCCGGGTAATTATTTACTGCTGTTGTGCCTGCTGCTGCTATTGATTGTAGGGGGTATCTTGCCCAATTTAATTTCTGGCCAGTGGTCTTGGGTGGAGCAACCGAGAATCAGTAATATGCAGAAAATGCGAGTCCTACAAGAATCGGGAATCAAGTTCTCTGACCTGAAAACCATCGACCAGAGCCAAGGAGAAATCGGTGAGGGAAAATGGTCGGTACAAGTGGTGGAAACTCCTGAAGGCAAGAGGATCACCGTGCTTTTAAAGCCACAGATATACTATAAAAATCAACCAGGATTAGAATGGTCGGATATCACTTCGATTAGTCGTTGGAATCAGGGGGAAACAACCGAGCTATTAATCCCCACCCAGTCGGGAGGAAAGGCCACGGCTCGATTCTATCGTGCCTGGACACAAAACACCTTTGCCGTGGTGCAATGGTATGCTTGGCTAGGTGGTGGTCATTACGATCCCTCGGTGTGGTATTGGCTTGACCAATGGGCGCAATTAAAAAGACAGAGAGTACCCTGGATAGCCGTTTCCTTGGTGATTCCCTTAGAACCGACGAAAGAACTGCAAACTCTCACTCCCTTTGCTCTCAATCTCGCCAAGGAAGTTCAAAGTAACTTAGAACAAAATGTCTTAAGTCAATTAACTTCTCTGCCTGAGACCAAAAAAGAAAAGTAGTTTTTCTGCTCCCAACTATCTGTTTAAAAAAAAACTAGCTCAAGGCACTTTTCTAGTCCTTAATAGCTTCTTTGTTCCTCTCCCACTAGATAACTCTCAGAAAATAAATTGATATATCTGTTTGACATCCTCACCGCCGTAAACGGACGGTGATTCCCAAACCTCACGATTTAGGTTTCTGCTTCTTTCCCTTGCGGGGTTCCGCACCTGCCTTAACAGATTTACTCTGTTCTGGTCTTATGGTCGCTCTACAGACTGAC
>NZ_JADBTF010000143.1:0-16018 GCF_020246295.1 Microcystis sp. M090S1
AGTTACCCCAAGTCAGTAGAAAGGAGATAGAAGCGATGTTTAGTTTAAGTGATTTAAAAAAAACTAAAGTGTATCAGGAAGCTTTAGAAGAAGGTAGAGAGGAGGGCCGACAAGAAGGTGAATTAGCAGCAAAATTAGCCTCTATTCCTCGTTTATTGGCATTAGGATTAAACTTTGAACAGATAGCACAAGCTTTAGAATTAGATATCGAACAGGTTAGACAAGCAACTCAAAGGGAATAGGAAAGGTTCAAACTTTGACAAATTGATACAATTGCTGGTGGCTATCTTTTGCCGGTAGCCATCAAGTAAAAATCGGCAACCCCGAAAATCTCTCAAGTCTTCTGTAGCTAAAGAGAAATCAAAAGTACAAACCCAATAAGACAAAATTATTCCTAATCTGCCTTCTTCTAATTCGCTGACTGCCACTATTTGATTATCAGTATTTCTTAAAACAATTGTCCCATTTTGGCTCTTCTCGACTTTGTGTGATAATTTTTGCTTATGGAATCGTGAAATGCTTACTGGGCAAGACTTTTAGGACTATTTTGCGGAAGAAACTATCAGTATAGACCTCGTTTCCACACAGAAACCAGAAGAGCCCCATTTTTGTATATATCCGTAAATCCGCCAGTTGCTATACACGGACTACCGACTTGCCATTGATTATTAATTGGCATTAAGTAGGGAGGCACAATTATTTGTAGGATGGGTTAGCGGTAGCGTAACATAATCGGGCGTTGGGTTTCATGCTTCAACCCAACCTACGTTCTTGCCATTGATTATTAATTGGCATTACTTGTTTAAATATTGTCATAGATCCAGTGAGAGTATTAACTGGACTAGCTATTACTGCTTACTGCATGGCAACCAACAAAAATGTGGACAAAGCTTTAATCATATACAACTTCAAAACTAATACAAATATTCCACAACGCCTTATTGTATTTTTACTGAAAATTTTTTATAACATTTTTAAATTATGTACGTTATAACTATTAAGATTATTAAACCAATCTTAGTATTTGAGTATTAATTACTTACTTTTTTGTTGGTGCTATAATATTTTTAACTTTATTTAAATAAAAGTCATGCAAAAAATACAAGTGATTCCAAGAAAAGGTAGTTCCAATTAATCTTAATCCCTATTAGGGATTGAAACTTGGAGGCAAAAATCAGCGATACTGATATTGAGATCACGATGGTGAATCCAGAAGAGATAAAGGAGACAGAAAATGGCTAACGAAACCGTCACTTATTCCCTAGAAGCAGTTCTGACAAGGATTGAGGGGAAAATTGACTCTCTGGAAAAACGGATCGATGACAGATTTGATAAGGTAGATAAGAGATTTGATAAGATAGAAGAACGGTTGACGAAAGTGGAAATAGGACAAGTCGAACTCAAAGGGGAGATTAAAGCCTTAGATGAGCGACTAACCACAGAAATTAAAGGGTTAACTGCAAGAGTCGCCTATCAGGAATTTACCAATCGGGGGATTCTCATCGCTCTGGTTGTGGCCATTTTAGGAGGGGCTGCTAAACTTTTTGGTTTTTTCCCCAATCCCTAACAGCGATCGCCCTAAAATGCTGTAGAATTAGCTTGACAAAAGTGAGATGCTCCCCAAAGACTCTCTGGGAAATGCAGTTAAATAATTGGATGGCGACCTAAAAATATGAGTGAATTAACTATTCGTCCAGCTAAAATTAGTGGTGTCATCCCAGATTCGATCGCCGCCGAGGTGGGTTTTGAAATCGGGGATGCGCTCCTCTCTATCAATGGTAATCGTCCCCGGGACTTAATCGATTATCAATTTTTATGTGCCGATGAATTTTTAACCCTAGAAGTGCTTGATAGTCAGGGCAAAACTCACCGGATAGAAATCGAAAAAGATTATCATGAAGACTTAGGTTTAGAGTTTGAAACTGCCCTTTTTGATGGCTTAATTCAGTGCAATAATAAATGTCCTTTTTGCTTTATCGACCAACAACCAGAGGGCAAAAGAGAAACTTTATACTATAAAGATGATGACTATCGCTTAAGTTTTCTCTATGGCAGTTATTTAACCTTAACTAATCTCACCTCAAAAGAATGGCAGCGGATCGAAAAGATGCACATATCACCGCTTTTTGTGTCCGTTCATGCCACGGAAACCGATCTGAGAATTCGTCTCTTAAAAAATCCCCGCGCTGGTCAAATTTTAGACCATTTAAAATGGCTACAAGCCAGACAATTACAAATTCATGCCCAAGTGGTAGTTTGTCCCAATATTAATGATGGAATTCATCTCGAAAGAACCCTGTTAGATCTGGTTTCTTTTCATCGGGGAGATATTCCCTGTGTGGAGTCGATTGCCGTAGTTCCCGTGGGATTAACCCGCTTTCGTCCCCAAGAAGATGAATTAATTCCCGTTAGCCAAGAAAAAGCGCGAGAAGTGATCGAACAAGTCCAAACTTTACAGAAACAATTTTGTCAAGAATTTGGCAGTAATGTGGTGTGGTTAGCCGATGAATGGTTTTTAATTGCCCGAGTCGATTTACCACCTCAATCTCACTACGAAGACTATCCCCAAATCGGTAACGGAGTTGGCTCGATTCGTCAATTTATTAGGGATTTCCAGAAGACAGCCAAGAAGTTATTACCCGCTCAAATTACTCCATCTAGACGATTGATATGGGTAGTGGGAAATGCGGTAGAACAAGCTTTTCAACCCCTAGTTAAACAGTTAAATAATCTGCGGGGTTTAACTGTGGAATTAGTGGCTTTAAATAGTGATTATTGGGGTCAGGAAATCACGGTTACGGGTTTATTAACCGGGCAAGATATTCTCAAAGGATTACAAGGTAAAAATCTTGGGGATGGGGTTTTATTACCCTCCCTCATGCTCAAGCATGGGGAATCGGTATTTTTAGATGATCTCACCCTAGAAACTGTTATTAATCAGTTAGGAGTCCCTATTTATCCAGTCCTGGGAGTGGAGGAATTAATTAAAACTTGTCTTACTCTCAATCCCTTCAACAAATCCTAATCTTGAGAATAGACAATTATCAGTAATCGGTGATCAGATTTGAGTTTTTAGTGAGCGGTATTAAGTAGAAAATTGCCGTTTTCTTGGCACTGATTACTGATCAATGATTACTGATTACTGTCTTAGCCTATCTCCACATTACCTGTCCCTTGAAACATCAGCCAAGAGAGGAAAAAATTAGCCACAAAAATCGCTAACAAAGAAGTTACCACAGCCGTGGTAGTAGATTGACCAACTCCTTTAGCACCGCCGGTGGTGGTTAAACCCCAACTGCAACCGATAATAGCAATTAAAACCCCAAAAATTAGGGACTTTAACATAGAACTAATTAAATCCCATGTTTCCAGAAAATTTTGGGCTGATTGCAAGAATAGGGAATAGGAAATACCGTAAAGACTATCGGAAATAAATAAACCACCGAGTAGCCCTGTGACTAAAGAGATAATAGTGAGCAGGGGTAACATTAAACTACAGGCAATCACCCGAGGAATGACCAAATAATCGATCGGATCGGTTTTTAAAATATATAAAGCGTCAATTTGTTCTGTTACTCGCATTGTACCAATTTCGGCGGCAAAAGCCGAGCCAACTCTCCCCGCCACCACCACCGCGGTTAAAACCGGGGCTAATTCTCTTGTTAAAGCCAAGGAAAGGACTCCCCCAACAAAACTACCCGCCCCAAAAAAAATAAATTCTCTGGCTACCTGAATAGTGAAAACCATACCCACAAAAGCAGCAGTAATTAGGGCAATTGTCAAGGATTCTGGCCCAACAATACTCATTTGTTCCAGAGTATTACGCCGGTGGATTTTGCCATTAAGAATATGTAAAAAAGTTTGTCCCGCTAATAAACCAGCAGCCCCCAAACGTTGAAACCATAAACTTAAACCACCGGCAGCATCACTTTTTCTTGGCATTTGTCGAGGGACTATCGCTAAAATCTAACTTATTATAGGCGAGAATTCCCTCTGATTATCCCTCGATTGTTAGGACTTGGTTTGATGCCACTCGATCGAGGGATAACAAACCATGGTTTTGTGCTGCTGGCAGGGGATAATAGAATTATCTAGTAGCCGTCAGCTATCAACCCTGATTCTTTATCCATGCCAGATTTAGCGAAAATTATCCTGAGAAACCATAAAATTGATGCTGTTAAACGATTCCATCCTTGGATATTTTCCGGGGCGATTAAAGAGATGGAGGGGGAAGTCAAAGAGGGTGCTATCGTTGAGGTTTATAGCGATCGAGGCGAATATCTAGCCACTGGACTGTATAATCCTAGCAATATTGCCGTTAAAATTCTTTCTTTCCAAAAAGTTAGCGATATTGCTCAATTATTTCTCGAAAAATTCCAGAATGCCTATCAGCTGCGGCAACAAATCGGTTTAGTGGATAACCCGAAAACTAACTGTTATCGCTTAATTAACGCGGAAGGAGACGGTTTACCCAGTTTAATCGTCGATTGGTACAATGGCACGGCGGTTATTCAAGCTTATTCCCTAGCTTTATACCAACGTCTCGATCTGATTGTCGATTGTCTGAAAACTATCTACGCTGACAATTTACGGGCAATCTACGATAAAAGTGCCGCAGTTTTGGCGAAAAGCGCCCATATCTCCGAAAATAAATACTTATTTGGTCAAAAAAACGGCAATGAGGTGTTAGAATCCGGCCATCGCTTTATTATTGATTGGGAAAAAGGACAAAAAACGGGATTTTTCCTCGATCAAAGGGAAAATAGAGCAATATTAGCCCAATATTGTCAGAATAAACGGGTTTTAAATACTTTTTCTTATTCTGGCGGCTTTTCCGTCTATGCTATGCAAGCGGGGGCTGCCCTAGTCCATTCCGTTGATAGTTCCCACGGTGCGATCGATCTTACCGAAAAAAATATCGCCCTGAATAATCTCAGCGAAGTTCCCCATCAATCCTACAGTGCCGATGTTTTTAACTTCCTGCGCGACTGTCAGGAGGATTACGATCTGATTGTCCTCGATCCCCCCGCTTTTGCCAAAAGTATCCAATCCCGTCATCAGGCGGTTATGGCTTATAAAAGATTAAATCACCAAGCTTTCCAGAAAATTCGCCCCCAAGGTATTATTTTCACCTTTTCCTGTTCCCAAGTGGTTAACGAAGAACATTTTCAGGGGGCTGTCATGGCTGCCGCCATTGAATCGGCTCGCCCAGTGCGAATTTTAGCACGTTTAAGCCAACCGGCGGACCATCCCACCAGTATCTATCACTCGGAAGGTTCCTACCTGAAAGGATTGGTTTTAGCGGTGGATTGATGGAAAATTAAACGATTACCATCCGGATCATAGATGTAGATTTCCGGACCGTGGGAAGCCTGGCTAATTTCTCCCCTAGCACCATAGCCGATTTCGCTCCAATGCTCGAGGGCTTTTTCGAGACTCTCCACCTCGAAACAAATGCTCATGCCACTGCCCCTAGAATCGCTAAATTCGTCTCTGTGGGACTCTTTAGGGCAAAAAAGACCTAATTTAAGGTTAATCAGCCTAAATTCCGCATAAACGTCGGCAAGGTAGGGGTTTGGTTCCTGTTGCAACAGTTGACGATAAAACTGCACCGAGCGATCAAAATTACTCGTGCCTAGGGCAATAAAAGCTTCTGTGTAATTGAATGGACTATCGGGGGGGTTATTCATTGGGGTTGGGGATTAGGAGATGGGAGATTGCCCAAAAGATCTACTTCAGTGCGGTGAAGATGTCAAGTCCCTTGTACTGCCAATAGTAGTCGCGTCCATTGCCAGACTTTCTATCTCCCTCGGTAGTAAGCTCTTTAAAATACCTATATCTGCAAGTCCCCTAGGGTTTCCATCCGATCGAGGATCACCCTGAGCGTTCATCCGATCGAGTGATTTTGGGGAAAAAGTATTAAAAAAGATTGCTGTTTGTAAAGACAACTGTTACCGTGGGTTCAAGAGTGCGCTTTGAAGGAGGAAAAATCCCATGCACCCTAACCTATCCATCTATCCCTCGATTGCTTCGCTACTTATGTAGGGTATAGATGCACAGATAAAAGATTTCAGAAGCAAAACCAATAAATTCCCGTACTGTTGCTTAAAACAGGAGTTTGATCATGAAATTACAGGGAAAAACTGCCCTAGTCACGGGGGCATCCCGGGGTATTGGACGAGCGATCGCCTTAGAATTAGCCCGACAAGGTTTAAGCAGAATTGTGATTGTTGCCAGAGATCAAGAGCGATTAGAAAAACTAGCCAAAGAAATTGAGTCCCTAGGGGTCATTGCCACACCTTTAGCCCTAGATTTAACCGAAAATGACCTTGTTAGTCCTTCAATTATCCGCGTTTGGCAAGAATGCCGCGGCATCGATATCCTCGTTAACTGTGCCGGTATTGCCCATCAAACCCCCTTTCTACGCTCGCAATTTTCGCAAGTGCAAGCAGAAATATCTTTAAATCTGATGGCCCTGTACACGGTTACTCGCTTAATTGCCCGCCGGATGGCAATTCGGGGACAGGGAACGATTGTCAATGTTTCCAGCATGATGGGTAAAATTGCCGCTCCTAGCTTTGCTACCTACTCGGCCACCAAATTTGCCATTTTGGGTTTTAGTCAAGCTCTCAGGTCGGAATTACGGGAACACAACATCAAAGTTGTCACCCTCTTACCCTCTTTAACCGATACGGATATGGTGCGAGAATTGCAGTTATTTCGATGGTTAAAACCGATGAGCGCCGAAGAAGTCGCCCAAACCCTAATTACCGGGTTAAATAGGGACAAAACGGAAATTGTCGTCGGTTGGCAAAGTCATCTAGCTCTTTGGTGTCAAAAATTGGCCCCGAAACTGCTCGAGAAAATTGTCGATTTAGCCTCTCCCTTACGCCAAAGCAAAGGAAAGCGAGGATGGCGAGAAGTGTTTAACTAGGGTTTAATTAGGGTCTGGTGAAAAAGTTTTTCCTGGGGGTAGGGTGTGGGGTGTGGGGTGTGGGGTGTGGGGTTTTACTCATTTTCATGTGGTCAATTACCTAATTTTCAGGAAAAAAGTCCAGGGATTTTCCCCCCAATCACTCCAAAGGTCGGCACTTTTTGAGGCAAAAAAAGTCTAAAAGCGTTATCCAACAAGGTTTTTAGATTTATTCAGCAAACCCTAATTAAATCCATCAGGGTGAGCCATGCTCACCCTAATCACCTTAACTAACAGGCAATTAAACGGCTGTCAGGGTTTTTTCTAGAAGTTGTCGGGGAGCTTGAACCAAACCACGACAGTGGATTTCCGCAGAATTATTGGGACTTTCAATCAGTTTAACTTTATCTAATTCGGCTCCTAATTGGCGGATCCGTTCCCCTAATAGTTGAGCGATATGTAAGGCAATATTTTCCGCGGTGGGAACCACTTCGGCAAAGTAGGGAATATCCTTATTTAAAAAAGTATGATCGAAGGGTTCTACTACCAATTCATCGATCGCTTTTTGTAAATCCCCTAGATCTACAATCATACCGGTGCGGGGATCGATTTCCCCCGCCACGGATACTTCTAGGTGATAATTATGGCCATGACCGTTTACCCTGGCGCATTTGCCGTAGATTTCCGAGTTTTGTTCGAGGGTTAATTGCGGTAAAGCTAAACGATGAGCGGCACTAAAATGGGTTTTGACGGTTAAAGTTGCTTCCATATCTTTTCCTTGATATTCTGCCCACAATTCGGGGTGTTCAAATAGTTGAATTTTGACTAATGGTAAATAGGGTGCTAATCTTTGCCAGATAACTCTAGCGATATTTTCTGTGGTGGGTAGGGTTTGCTGAAATTCCGGCCAGACTTGATTGAGATAGGAGTAGTCTAATTGACTGGTTATCTCTCGTTTAATTACCTGTTTTACGGTGGAGAGATTTTCCACCATGCCATAAAGATTGAGTTCTTTGTATAGGGAGACGTATAATTCGTAATTGTGACCATGACCGGGAAAACGGCTACCAAGACCAAAAAGTCTTTGATTTTCGGCTTCGTCCCATTCTGGTAGATAATAGCGATGGCTGGCTGAAAACCTCGCTCGACGATTGATGATGCAATCCATAAATGTGGGCGATCGATGACTTTGTAAAGTTACGTTAAGAGTAACTCTTTCTAGCATAAACCAGTTTTGTCTCCTCCGGCTTGCAGACCGGAGAAAGTTATCCCTCAATTCCGGCAGGATGCGATCGCTGTGAGTCGAGAGTGAGAAAATGGCGTTGCTGAATCAAGGTATGAATGCCAACCGTGCATCGTATCCAAAAGTTAGTTTGGGTCTAGGTTTTAAAAATCCCACAAAATAAGATTCAGGTCTCAAATCAGCAAGGCCGAAAATCCCTTGACTATCAAACCCCCGATCAAGTATTCTACAAACATACTTCAGACTTCGTTGCACTTTAGATATGAAGATCTGAATCGGCACTTTGTCAATGCGTAAGTACTATAATTTATGGTCGAGCAAATACCTCCTATTTATTTTCATCTTCCCGCCTCCCATCGACCCGACCCTTTGCCCGATCACGCCGATCAATTACGAACGGGTCGAGGTTCATTGGCTTGGATTTTACAAACTTATTTGCGATTACGCGAATCGAACTTTCCCTGTGAATTAGTAGATACTATCCCTAAAGAAGGTATTGTAATTGGTCATCGAGAATCGTTAGCTTATGATTTTCAACCCTATCCCAAGTTATTACTGGCTTGTGTTAAAGGAGATCGAAATCCTCAACCCTACGCTCAAATTCATATCGTCCAGAATCGACAGGAATTAACTGCTTCTCAACTTTATATACAATCAATAGCCGCAGATCAATATCTTTTACCTGGTAAGCGATACTTTTTACCCCATTGGACTCAACCGGGCTTAATTCCTCGCGATCCCCGACGGGGCGATCGGTTTGAAAATGTAGTTTATTTTGGCATTACCTACAATTTAGCTCCCCCCTTACGCAAACCGGAATGGAAACAGCAGGTAGATCATTTAGGTTTAAACTGGTGCATTCAAACTAATGATGAGTTTTGGCATGATTATCGTCAAGCAGATGCAATCGTCGCTGTTCGTTGTTTCGACTCCAAGGAGACTTATCCTTGGAAACCCGCCACTAAGCTGTATAATGCCTGGTTAGCAGGTGTTCCTGCCATTTTAGGAAATGAATCCGCTTTTCAAGCAGAGTACAAAAGTGAGCTAGATTTCTTTACTGCTAATAATGAGAATGATATTATTTATTATCTCAAACAATTGCGGGACAACAATTACTTAAGGCAGCAAATAAAGTCTCATTATCAAGAAAGGTCGAAAACCGTGACTATTAGCCATCTTGTTCGGTGTTGGCATCAGTTTATCTTGAATGAATGTGTTCCCGCCTATAATCAATGGTGTTCCCTTTCTCTCTGGCAACAACAACAGTTCTTTTTGCGTCGTCGTGTCCTGTCGAAATTGAATCAACTGCAAATGAAAACCCTGAAAATCATCACTGCTCAATAGCCAATGGTTCTCGGTGATTGCGGACAGTAATGTTTGAAGTCCTCTTTTTACCCAGTTTTTGGGGTAGTATTCACTTATCTCTCTTAGATGGCGACTCGTTACTGAGATTGACTTGGCACTTTTTTCAATTTTCTCAGAGGCACGCCAGGGGAATTGCTTTTTTGCCACTAAAATAAACCGTCTCTATCCAAATTCGCTCGCTTCTTCAATATTAATAATCACTTCCTCTAAAGTTTCACCCTGACTCATACATCCGGGTAAATCTGGAATTAGTGCCGTGTATCCGCCTTCTTCTTCGGGATAAATTGAAATCGGATATTTAAGAGATAAAAAGTATCCTAATATTGGTTGTTCCATCGATAGGTCTAAATAGGTTTGACTAAATCGCCAACTTGAGCATTATCAAAAGGTTTTAATTCATCGGATTCTACCACTTCAGATTTATAACTCCTCAATCCCAAAGAAGAATTTTCTATTCTTTTTCTATAAGTTTTTTTCTGATCGGTTTCAATTATAGATATTTTATCTTGAACGAAAATAATTCTTCCCGTACCTCTTACTAATTCGAGAAACCCTAAAGATTCGCCAGTATGGGGATCTAATATTTCTTCGTCATCGATACGATAAACCATCATTCTTTGACCTTCTCGAATTCCGTTCTGTTCACCTCTATTCATTACTAATTTATAGTCGTCAATAACCTTAACGACAGTGGCAGGAAAAGTTCCTTTAGGGGATAAAAGGGGAGTTTCTGTGACGTTTTCCATAATGATTTATCTTTGGTATAAATCTGGTTAATATTAAATATTATCGGTCTTAGGGCGCAATAGCTATAATTTATAGCGGTGTGCAGTCGTATGAGGTACAGTGTCACGAGCTATAAACCATGCTAGGCAAAGCTTGGTCTGTATCTCACTCAAGCGCTTACCGCTATAAACTTATATTTGTCAAGATTTAATGATAAGGTCGGTCAATTGCCTTGATCATTAATAGTACGAATGTAGTGGCTATGTGTTGTAACTGTAAAAAATGGGTTAAGTGTGATAATTTCTTATAAATTCAAAAAATTGCTATGATAAAATGCTAGAATAAAGGGGTAGGCATAACTTAAACGAGGGTGTTATGGTAAAAAAATACTATCGTGACATTTCTTCCCAAAATTACTCTATTCCTAGACGGTACTTTATGGATGGTCTGGTCTCAGTTCTAGATATAGGGGGGACTTGTCGTGCCAATCTAGATTATCGTTGTCGTGTTCCTGTGGGCAAAAAAGTACATTTGAACCCAGACGCTGCCGCAATTCAGTCTGATTGGATGAAGACGGGATTAGATATTTACAATGCCATTTGTGAATATGGGGGAAAGTTGTCTTAAAATGTCCGACGAAAGTAAAAAGTCAGAAGACCGGGATAATGGTGAGCTAGTTGAAAGACCTTTAGAGTCCATAGATGAAATATTAGAAGATGAGACTATTGATCAGTCAACTAAAATCTCGATTCTCCTGGGACGAATAAACAAAAGCATAACCTTCTCTTCTGGCCCGATTCCTCATCCAACAATTCTAAAAGGATATGAAGAAGTTTTGCCTGGTAGTGCTGATAGGATTTTGTCTATGACGGAGAAAGAAGGTGAACATCGAAGAAAGATAGAAACAGAACTGGTAAAAAACGATAATATCCGCTCTTATCTTGGACAAATTGCCGGTTTTACGATTGCGATAGTTGGTTTAGGTGGCTCTATTTATCTGGGGATTAATGATAAAGTTTGGGCATCTGGAATTATGAGTGCGGGTACTTTAACAGTTTTGGTGACGGTTTTTGTTACAGGGGATAAAGAGAGAAGAATTCAGTCCGAACAAGATGATCAAGACAAGTGATTCAAATACTGTAAGTTTTTCCTAGACAAAAATGGTAGAGAAGCGATATTTTGCCTCTCTACCTTTAGGTATTTTACTAGATCAATTACTCGATTCCTTCGATACGGTCCTCCACTTCTTGATAAAGTTCCTGTAAGCGGTCTAAATTCTCTTGAGAAGTTTCCCAGTAACCGCGACCATTAACTTCTAGCAGGGTTCCCACCATCTTGCGGAAAGAATTAGGATTGAGATTCATCAGACGCTGACACATTTCCTCATCTTGAATAAAGGTGGTGTTGACATCTTCATACACCCAATTATCCACCGCATCAGCAGTTGCCGACCATCCCATCGTATTAACCAAACGCTTCGATAATTCTCGGACTCCTTCGTAACCGTGACTTAACATTCCCTCGTACCATTTGGGATTGAGTAACTTGGTGCGGGTATCCAAGCGCACGGTTTCCGATAAAGTACGCACCTGAGCATTAGCGGTGGTAGTATCGGCAATATAGGCCGCCGGTTTTTTGCCATCATCGCGTAAACTAGCGACAACTTTTGTCGGGTCCGAGTCGAAATAGTGGGAAACATCGGTTAAACTAATCTCGCTAGAATCCAAGTTTTGGAAAGTTGCCTCCACAGTTTTTAAAGATGCTTCAAACAACTGACGATTATCGGCCATCATCCCCGGATTATCCGAGTCGAAAGCAAAACCCTTGCGGTTGAGATACATATTCTGTAACTCTTTTTCATCTTCCCAACTGCTATTTTCCACCGCGAGATTGATGTTAGAAGAATAGGAACCGGAAGCATTAGAAAAGATGCGGGTGGCTGCCTGTCGAACCGTTAAACCCATTTCTTTTGCTTGTGACCTAGCGTGTTTGCGGACATAATTCATCTCCACCGGTTCATTTGCTTCTGCGGCCATTTTTACGCCTTGGTCAAGCAAGTTCATCTGATTGATAAATAAATCCCGGAAGACACCAGAACAATTGACCACCACATCAATGCGCGGTCTTCCTAACTCCTCTAGGGGAATTAATTCCAGTTTATTCACCCGTCCCAAAGCATCGGGAAGAGGACGAACCCCCACCATCCAGAGAATTTGTGCTAGGGATTCCCCGTATGTTTTGATATTATCAGTTCCCCAGAGAACACAAGCGATGGTTTCGGGATATTTACCGCCATTATCCAGTTTTTGCCGTTCTAACAGACGATCTACCACGATTTTAGCCGATTTTACCGCCGCTAGGGTCGGGATAGACTGGGGATCTAAAGCGTGGATATTTTTACCCGTCGGTAAAACTCCGGGGTTACGGATGGGGTCGCCACCGGGACCGGGAAGAACGTATTCCCCTTCTAATGCTTTTAATAGGGCCCCTAATTCATTATCAGCACAGACCTGTTCTAAACAGAATTCTAGGTATTCAAACAGGGGTTTTAATGCGACCGGATCAACTTTTGGATAACCCATTTCCTGTAAAGTTTCGATCCAAGGCGATTTCTTGCCTATATTCAAGAAATTCAGCTTAGAAAGCATCGATACCCGACCTTCTGCGTCGGTTTGGGATTTGACTAAAGCGGAAACGGCAGCGCGAGTCGCGAGGGTGATGTTTTGCAGTAATTCCACATCTTCTAACACCCCTCGATCGCTATTGCGATAAACTTCCTCTATATCCCGGCCAATGCTGTTGAGCAAAATTCGGGGTAAGGAGAGTAAACCGTCTTCTTCCCGGTCTAAACTGGCAATATTGACTAAAGTTGCGATCGCTTCGAGCGCCGAGGGGGGTTTCCCGATAACGTGAAGTCCGCAGGGAAGTAAGCGCGATTCAATTTCCATCAGTTTGCGATAGACGGAACCGACGATATTATCCCGTTCCTCTTGACTGAGATGGGCGGTGTCACCATCAGGTAAAATTATATCCTTGTCGAGATTTACCAATAAACATTTATCTACAATGGTATTGACAATTTGCACCCCACGCCCACTATCTTTCAGGGTTTGGTAGGAACCGATCAACTCGCTTAGTTCTTTTAACCCTTTGTAGAGTCCGGCATTTTCTGCGGGGGGAGTGAGATAGGAGATGGTTTCCGCATAACTGCGACGTTTAGCGATCGTCGCTTCGCTGGGGTTATTAGCGGCATAATAGTAGAGGTTGGGAATCATCCCGATGAGGTTATCGGGGTAGCATTCCCCAGACATTCCCATCTGTTTCCCCGGCATAAATTCTAGGGAACCGTGGGTGCCAAAATGGAGAACCGCGTCTGCTTTCCAGACTTGATTGAGATAGGTGTAGTAGGCTGCAAAACCGTGGTGGGGACTAGCAGAACGAGAAAATAGCAGACGCATGGGATCCCCTTCATAACCGAAGGTGGGTTGAACCCCAATAAAGACATTACCGAATTCTTTGCCGTAGATTAATAGATTTTGTCCATCACTGTTGAGATGTCCCGGTGGTGGTCCCCAATTTTCCTCTAAACGGACGGAATAGGGGGTTAAGCGTTCGTATTCGGGTACGGACATCCGATAGGCGATATTTAGCTCCGGACTATGGTATTGTGCTTGAGCATCATGGATCACCGCTTCCATCAGTTCTCGGGGAGATGCGGGTAAGTCCTGCAAGTCATAACCGTTATTTTGTAACGCTTGCATCACCTCGTAGATGGAACCGAACACATCTAGATAGGCTGCGGTTCCCACATTCCCTTTATCGGGGGGGAAACTAAAGACAGTGATGGCGACTTTTTTGTTTAGTTTCGGTTTCTTTCTTAGGGTAGCCCATTTTAGCGCTCGTTGAGCGATCGCTTCCACCCGATCCTGTAAGGCGATCGCTTTACCCGTGGACCCATCCCGGCCTGATAATATAATAGGTTCGATCGCACCGTCTAATTCCGGAATGGCAATCTGTAGCGCCACTTGAATCGGGTGTAAACCTAAATCGCTTTCTTCCCATTCCTGGGTGGTTTGGAAAACTAGCGGTAACGCGCACATATAGGGACGATTGAGACGTTTTAAGGATTCTATCGCTTTCGGATGATCTTGTCGCGCTGGACCTCCCACTAAAGCAAATCCCGTCAGGGAAATTACCGTATCAACGATAGCAACCGCTTCCACTCCTTTTAAGCTTTTATCCCAGAAGTATTCTTCTACCGGTTTAGAAAAATCTAATCCCCCAGCAAAAACGGGAAGGACTCGCGCACCCATAGACTCGAATTCCTGCACGAGAGCGACATAATGAGCGTCATCACCAGTAACGAGGTGAGTTCTCTGTAAAATTAAGCCAACACAGGGAGCCAAGGGGTCTTTGAGGTCATCGGCAATATCACTGCGGTTATTGTACCAAGCGAAGTATTCCTTGACATCCTCGAACATTTTCATGGATAAAGGATGCCAGATACCCAGATCCGGATAAACTACCGGTTCTTTATAAACTACACTGTCATCCTTGTTATCGAAGACGTACTTATCGGCCAACATTAACAGGAAGTTCTCTAAATTTTCTGCGGAACCTCCTAGCCAATACTGGAAACTTAACATAAAGTTGCGTGCGTCCTGAGCTTTTTCCATGGGGAGGTATTTCAGGACTTGCGGTAAAGTTCGCAATAACTTTAACATCGCATCTTGGAAACCAGCGCCGGATTTTTCCTTGCGCTTTTTCATAAAATTAGCGATGACACTCTTAGACTGTCCCAATTGGGCCATGGAAAAGCTGCCTAATTTATTTAAGCGCATTACCTGGGGCATAGAGGGAAAGATTATCGCTGCGTCTAATTTATCCCGATGGGGACTGACAGCGGCCACAACTTTATCGGCTAAATCTTCGATAAAGATGAGAGAAGCAATGAAAATATTAGCTTTGGCTACATCCTCTTGAAAATTGCGATAATTTTCCCCATCGCGCAGTTCTTCGATTAAATAACCACTAATTTCGATCGCTAGTTTCGGGTTGTTAGCGTTGATTTCCCTGACCGCACTACTCAGCGCACTTTGGTACTGAGGTTCTAGCACGACATAGACCACCTTGACCAGCGATCGACCATTCAACCCGTCGGGAACTATGTGACGAATGGTGGACTTGACGTGAGTGAACATATATGATGGTTCTCCTTATTATTGCTGAGTCTGGTATGAAGTGATTTTCGTCATCTGATGACGATCGCCCTTTGTTTAAGGTGTTTAGATATATATGTTTCTGTTTTGTATCAGAAAATGTCACCCTAATGAGCATTTACTCTGGGTTTTGACACAATTCGATAAATATCTTGCCATATTTTGTAACAGATGGTAAAGAGCTTTCTGAGTAAATGCTCAGGCCTTTCTTTACAAAAATTAATATTTAATCTATTGACTTTTAATTCCAAAAGTGTTATTCATTAGCACCTCAGACGAGATGTCCCTATTCAAGATCGGGGTTAGGATTCGAGGTCGTCTCGTACAGGGCCGCAAGTGCTATAACTCAATCAAGATGAGCTTTTTGTCCTTGTACTAGACCTCTGGTAAAAATCAAAAATTGTTGTTAGGGTTAGTGGGACTTAAACAAATTTCAAGCCCAAACAAAGCCTAAACTGGCTTTGTAAGCGGCAAACACATCCCGATTCTCGGTCAGCCACTCAAAGAAACGGAAAGACATCGCTGTCCGAAAAGCTTCCAAGGCTTCCACAA